>JAJRPT010000027.1 GCA_024280675.1 Bacteroidota bacterium | reverse complement strand
TGGCTTGTTGCATGATATAGGAAAATTGGCAATGATGCAACACGATTCCAGGGCTTATGGCAAAGTAATTGAGCTTTCGGATTTCGATGAAATTTCGGATTCTGAGAGTGAAAGGAAATTTTTTGGGACTGACCATGTTGAGATTGGTGAGGCAATTTGGAAAAAATGGGAGCTTCCTTCCTCAATTTCTAATTTACTTTCTCTTGAGATAAAAGATGATATGAGTGATTCGGACAAAGATGTTGTTGCCGTAGTTGAGTTTGCCAACAAACTTTGTGAGATTTGGGGGGCTGGATTTTACCAAGGAATCCACTCGATTAGTTTCGAAGATGAATGGTATTGGTTACACTTAAAAGGTAGATTTGCATCTATGAAAGATTTCGATGTGGAGATGTTTACGCTCGACCTTGAAAATGATTATAACGAAGCCACTAACTTTCTTAAACTTGTTAAATCTTAGTTTTTTCTAGCATCTCCTTTAAATCATCTGCTATTTTCTTGCTCCACCCAAGTCTGGACTTCACATAATTAGACGTTTTATTCCCTTGTGTATTTCTGTATTCAGAGGAAAAACTTTTCTCTAGCCATGAGCCTAATTCTTTTTCATTATGAATAATCTCCAAAGCATTCTCCTCCAGTAAAATTGTTGCATCGGGTGATGATTTAACATTCACACCACACGAAAGTGGCACTCCGTATCCTGCGGGTTCGGCGAGTGAATGCACGCCAGCACCAAACCCTCCTCCAACATAAACAATGTCAGCCAGTGAATAAAGTGAAAGCAAACCACCTATTGAATCCACAATAATGGGAGAGTCAATGCTTGGCGAAGGATGAGCATGTAACTCACTGAATAATTGTGAATTAGGAAAAAGACTTCGCAATGATTTTATATTTTTAGATGTTGGTTCGTGGGGTACAATGATTAGATTAATATCTTTGCTAATCTGGGAATAAGCCCTGGCGATCATCTGCTCGTCCTCCTGCCAAGTGCTTCCGCAAACGAGTGTTAGCTCGTGCTTTAAATCATTTTTTGTAATAATTATTTCAGTTCTGTTAATAACTTTTTCCCAAATCCTATCAAATCTCGTATCAGCCGATGTGATGAGTTTTCCTTGATAGTCCATTTGCTTGAAAAATTGCGTGTGCGACTTGCCTACCGTATAAATCCTAGAATATTTTGTAAGTATTTTCTGGAATATCTTTTTTCCAATCCCCTTTCCAAATAAATGATTTCCTGTCCTTGTGGCACAAATCATCACCGCTGGAATATCCCTGTTTTCAATCTGGCACAAGAAATTATACCAATATTCATAACGAATAAATATGGCAATATCTGGGGAAACTTTATCAAGAAATAATTTTGCATTCTTCCTTGTATCAATTGGAAGATAGAGTATGAAATCAGCATGTTTATACTTTAACTGATTCTCATAACCCGATGGAGAAAAGAAACTTACAGCAATTTCAAAATTGGTCTCTTGTTTGATGATTTCTATGATTGCTTTTGCTTGTTCAAACTCTCCCATTGATGCGGCATGGAACCAAAGCCTTGGCTTTGAGCCACCCGCATGTGGAATAGAATCTAATTGACCACGCCAAGAATTCTCACGCTTCCGTATTTTCTCACTTGTCAATTTCAGTACTTTGACCACAATAGATGCAAGCGGAATGAATATATATTTGTAAATGAAGATAAGTCCGTCGCCTATAAAAATACTGCTTTCCGCTTTTCTAAAAATGCTGAAGTGCCTTCCTTGAAATCATCGGTACCACACATCTGCCCAAAGAGAATTGATTCGTAAGCCAAGCCTTCGCTTGGGGATAGAGTTTGTGAAGCCGTCACAGCTCGCACCACAGAGCTTACCGCCTTTGGGCTTTTGGAAAGTACCAGATTGACAAAATCCATTGTTTTTTCTTTCAGCTCATCGTGAGGGAAGACCTCATTTACCAGCCCAATTTCTTTTGCATCTTGAGCCGAAATTATTTTCCCAGAAATATTTAATTCCATTGCTTTTGCTGTTCCAATTAATCTACTCAGGCCTTGTGTACCACCGTAGCCTGGTATAATACCAAGATTTACTTCTGGTTGCCCAAACTTTGCTTTTTCGGAACAGAAGCGAATGTGGCAAGAGACGGCTAGCTCGCATCCTCCGCCGAGTGCAAAGCCGTTCACCATCGCAATGGAGGGAATGGGCAAATTTGCAAGACGTTCCATCACTTTTGAGCCATGTTCGGAGAATAGTCTACCTGTTTGTTGGTTGCTTGCGTTGAGCTCGGCAATGTCTGCTCCTGCTGCAAATGCTTTTTCACCCGATCCGGTGAGGAGCAAAAGTCTGATCTTGGGATCTTTCTCAATTTCAATAAGTGCGTGATTTAACTCATTGAAAAGTTGAGTGTTAAGGGCGTTGAGCTTCTCTGGACGATTGAGAGTAATTAGTGCATAATTCTCTTCTTTTTGAAAAATAATACATGAGTAATCCATATTATTGATTCCTATTTTTTTGCAAAATTGATTCTACAAAGATACAAATTTGAACCTTATTTTCTTAGAAAATCTAATTGCTTTCTAATCTGTTTGAATATGTTTAAATTTGCACTTGCGAATTGTGAGAAAATGTAAAAAAAATTGAGAAGAGAGATTTATGAAGATTGGTCTTTTTTATGGAACAAATACAGGCGTTACCGAAATTGTCTCCGAAGAGTTGGCAGAGAAAATGAACGCACGAGGCTTTGAAGTTAAGTTATTCGACATAGCTGACACTGAGCTTGAGAAAATGTCTGAATTTGAAATATTGATTATTGCTACCCCAACTTGGAATGATGGCGAGCTTCAAGATGACTGGGAAGAAGTCATTGATGATTTTAACAAATTTGATTTCTCTGGAAAGAGGGTTGGCTTTGTTGGATTGGGTGACCAAGAGGCATATTGCGATAATTACCTTGATTCTTTAGGGAAAATGGTTGTTCCTGTACGCGAGAACGGCGGTGAAATTTTTGGCCGTTGGAGTTCTGAGGGATATTCTCACACTCATTCCTTGGGGCAAGACCCAGACGGAATGTGGGTAGGGCTCGCACTCGATAACGATAACCAAGAAGAAATGACAGACCAGCGCGTGGAACAATGGATAGAGCAAATTAAGGACGAATTAAAAAAGGCCTAAATACTGTGCTAGAAAATAGAAAATCTCAACTGCTCAATGGACGGTGTTTTGCTTGCTTTGGACTTTTTTGTAAATGATTTTATATCCCATCATAGTGTTGATCCTAATTAGTTCACAGCTTTCCTATGCCAGAGAGTATTTTTTTGAAATAGATTTAGAATCAGATTATGTCACCCCCTACGGTATGAAAAAATTTCCTGCCTATGAGCAATATAATTTCAAATCAGATTACGGGTGGGGATATAGAAATTCTTTCAATGCTGCTTTTTCTTATGAAATTGCAAAAGGATTCTACATAAACCCAGTTTTATTCTTTGCAAAAAACGAAGGTTATTTCAAAGGACATGAATCCAATTCCGAGCTTTATGGTGTGGGGGATGAGCCAGTTACTGGAAAGGTAGAGTATCTATTTGCTTACAGATCAAGTGATTATGGCTTTGCCTTAAATGGAGGATTTTTCCTTGTTGATAAGTTGTGGATAAGTTCTGGATTTGATTATAGAATTCCTTTGAAGTCTAAAAATTCCCAATATGAAAGAATTGTAAGCCCTGCCGATGTATATTTTCTGGATGAAAAAACTCAAAGAATCTCACGATACCGCAACCAACTCTCCAGCTATGAGGATGATAAATCGACTGCTACACCTGGATTTTTATTTGGGAGCAAATACGAAATGCCACTTGGCTCTGATGCAAATTATAATATCACCATAGGTACAAATTTTCGTCTAGGGCTTGGTGAGGTCTCGGAAAATTCCAATTGGAAGGATTGGGAAATTGGTCTGTCATTTGGTATCCGATATTATGAAGAAAAATATAAAGCACCCCCAAAAGAGTTGATTACGCCAAGTTTAGACGCAAACATATTCTTTGCAGGGATTTTTTCCTCCGATGCTGATACAAAGAAAAATAAAATACTAGAACTAGAAATTACAGGTTACAAGGAGAAGAGGTTTCTCTGGAGTCTTGGCGAGTTCAATGAAATTAGTAGTAAAGAAAACATAACCCGCAAGTATAATACCGATAAAATTAAATTTTATTATGAAGCTAGTAAAAAAGCTGACAGTATAATTTGCAAATTATCAAATGGGAAATCTTTTATTTTTCCCCTCAATTCAAATGTGAAAGAGCTTGAGATTGAAGAAGTTTTTTCGGGCAAGCATTCGAGAATTGAGGCTAGGCTTTTTGTACACTCTGGGGAGAGGATGGCTTTTTCTAAGGAAATAATATTAGAGAAAAAAATAAAACATCTTGGGCAACTCAGTGGTATTATAATAGAGTTTGAGGGAAATTTAAAGTCTTTGGATTTCTCTAATATTCCAGATTTTGGAGAGATGAAAGAGTTAGAAATATTCTCTGACAAGACTTCTCTTGCCGGGTCTTGTTCGAAATATTTTGATAAGCTCAATCCAAAAGTGTATGTAGATAAGAGTTATGTTGAAAAATATAGATCTAGTCCTGGCTCGAACAAACCCATTTTATTTTTGAGATTCAAATGACGGGAAGAAAAAGTATAAAATATAAATTTACTCGAGTTTACTTGAGGACGGCTAGTTTGCTCCGTAGAAAACTAGGTCAGTTGAAGATGACCGAGCATCTCTTTATGATGCTTGCCGCCTCACTTATTGGTGTTCTAGCCGGTTTTGGTGCGGTGGGAATTAAGGCACTTATCCATTATATATCTGATTTGAGTTTTTCGGGCGAGGGTACTTTACTCCAAAATATTGCAGATGCACCTCTGTATCTCAAAATATTAGTTCCAGCACTCGGTGGTTTAATCGTTGGTCCGCTCATCTACTTCTTTGCTCCCGAGGCAAAAGGCCATGGCGTGCCAGAGGTGATGCAGTCTGTTCTGACAAAAGGTGGTATAATCCGCCCACGAGTAGCATTCATAAAAGCCATAGCCTCATCAATTACCATTGGGACAGGCGGATCGGTGGGTAAAGAAGGCCCAATCATCCAAATTGGTTCGACCATAGGCTCAAGCATCGGGCAACTCTTAAACGTGCCAACCTCAAGGCTGAAGGTACTAGTCGGCTGTGGTGCTGCGGCTGGAATTGCTGGAGCTTTCAATGCTCCAGTGGCTGGAGTATTGTTTGCAGTAGAAATCATTTTAATGGATTTTGCCATTGCTTCATTTTCTCCGATTGTCATTGCATCTGTTGTTGCCACGGTAATATCGCATTCATTCGAGGGTGATTTTGCGGCATTTAATGTCAGTAAGTTCGAGCTGGTGAGTGCTTGGGAAGTATTTTTCTATATTATTCTTGGTGGCCTGGCTGGGATAGCATCTTTTTTGTTCATTAAAGTTCTTTACTTCTTCGAAGATTTCTGGGATGAGAAAGTCAAAATCAAACCATATTTTAAAGCAATGTTTGGTGGATTAATAATTGGAATTATTGCCATATTTTTCCCAGAGGTGATGGGGGTGGGCTATGATTCTATCGATGCCGCCATAAATGGTCGAGATCTAGTCTATCATGGTTTTGGCTCAGACTTATTAAACAATCTAGGTGGAGTCGATTTTATTACTCATTCTGCTTGGATAATGGCATTGATTTTAGTTTTTGTAAAGATCTTTGCCACTTCAATGACACTTGGCTCAGGTGGTTCTGGAGGAGTGTTTGCACCGTCTCTTTTCATTGGTGCAATGCTGGGCGCTGCTTATGGTTGGCTTGTTCATCTTTTCTTTCCAGAAATTACTGCAGGCACCGGAGCTTATGCACTTGTTGCAATGGGAGGGATGGTGGCTGGGACCACAAGAGCACCAATTACTGCGATACTGATAGTTTTTGAGCTGACAAAAGAAAATGCCATAATACTGCCTCTAATGCTAACCTGCATAGGTGCTGTAATAATTTCTAGTAAATTCTCTAAAGAATCTATCTACACACTGAAATTAATCCAAAGAAATATTAATATTCGTGATAGAGCCGAAACAAATATTATGAAGTCAATCTTGGTGGCAGATGTTTTTCGGCGAGATATTAAAATTATTCCAGAAGACATGAAGTTTGCCGATTGTGTGCGTACTCTCATCTCCGAACGTGTTCCAATCGTCGCAGTAAATGCTAAAAATGGTGATTTCAAAGGTATTATAACACTCAATGACATTAAAGACCAGTTGTTTGAAAAAGATGAACTGCATCATCTATTAATTGCTGGTGACCTGGTGACAGGCGATATTCGTAGCGTAAAATTGGCTGACAACTGCCACCGTGCTCTTAAAATATTAAATAAAAGTTCTACTGATCATCTTCCCGTAATCGATACCGATAATGCTAATAAACTAATAGGTGTTATTTGGAGAAGAGACATAGATGATAGCTATCACAAGGAAATAGAAAGAGTGGAAATGACATCAGACTTTGCCTCGAAAATTCTGATTTCCAATTCAAGCGACGATGTTCAGTTCATGGAGTCATATTCGGTGAGTGAGGTAGCTTTGCCAAAGGATTTTGTTGGGAAAACTCTTGCTGGGATTGGGATAAGAAAAAAATATGGCGTAGACGTACTTAGTATTCGAAAATCAAAACCCAATGACAAATCAAATAAACGGACAAGTATAACCGCAATTCCAAATGCTAATCACCGCTTTGAAGAAAATGATATTCTCATCATAGCGGGCGAAACAGAAAATATAAATAAATTCAAATCTCTAATTTAGTGGTTTAGACAGGCTTATTATTTTCTGTAAAAAGACCAGCCTTCAAGTTTGATGCTGTGTAGATTACCTCGCCATCACGGATTACTTTCCCGTCTCCAATAATGACGACAAGACCACGAGAGATGATTCGCTTTATGTCAATGCGATATTCTACCAGCTTTGAACTGGGAAGAATCTGACCAGTAAATTTTACCTCGGAGCAACCAAGTGCACGTCCCTTTCCTTTGTAGCCAGCCCAAACTAAAGAAAATCCAATAAGTTGCCAAAGAGCGTCAAGACCAAGACACCCAGGCATGACAGGATCTTTATAGAAGTGGCATTCAAAAAACCATTTGGAAGGGTCAATATCCAGTTCAGCCGTGATATATCCTTTCCCAAACTCGCCACCCTCAAGCCCAATATGAGTGATTCTGTCAAACATTAGCATATTGGGGAGGGGCAAACGTCCATTATCCAGACCGTAGGTTTCTCCTAGACCACAGGCTAGTATCTCATCACAGGTGAAGGAGCTTTGCCTAGCTTCAATATTATTTGTGTTTGATTGTTCTTTACTACTTTTTAATAATTCAGACATATTGTGACTTTAGTATTTATATTTGATTCTATTCGAAATAGCAATCTAATAAATTAAATTTTAATAAGTGGCTACGGCTTTTTATTTTGATTTTATTTTGAAATGAAAAAAAGAATATTTCGTCTACTCTTGCGTGTACTTTTTATGATTACTATATTTAATTGAGAATGTTATGAATTTTGATAAACTGACTATAAAATCCCAAGAAGCACTAAAAACAGCCGCCGAGATTGCCAACTCTTACTCCAACCAAGCATTGGAACCAGTTCATTTGCTTGCCGCCCTTGTTCAAGATAGTAATGGCTTGACCCTCGATATATTGAATAAAATAGGTATTGATGTCTCAGGACTAAAAATTAGAATCAATGAGATTCTGTCCTCAGGAGTGAAAGTCGAGGGGGCGGGACAGAACTATTACTCGACCGAGCTTAAAACACTGCTAACTAATGCAGAAAAAGAATCCAAGAAAATGAAAGACGAATATATTTCTGTCGAACATTTTCTGATTTCAATGACAAGTGGGAAAAATAAAACATCTGCTCTATTAAAAGAATTTGGAGTGAATAAGACCGTTACCCTGTCTGCACTTAACTCAATTAGGGCTGGTGCAAAAGTGACAGATAAAAACCCCGAAGACAGTTTGCAAGTGCTGAAAAAATATGGAAGAATGCTCAATGACGAGGTACGTTCTGGCAAAATTGACCCAGTCATAGGTCGTGATCAGGAGATAAGAAGAGTGCTACAAGTGCTCTCACGCAGAACCAAAAACAATCCAATATTGATTGGTGAACCTGGGGTTGGGAAGACTGCAATAGTGGAGGGTATTGCCCACAGAATTGTTTCGGGTGATGTGCCAGAGCTTCTCAAGAGCAAGGAAATTGTTTCCATCGATATGGGAAGTTTACTTGCTGGCACTTCTTTTCGTGGACAATTTGAGGAAAGACTCAAAGCTGTGATAAAAGAGGTTGCTGGTTCGGACGGCGAGATTATTCTCTTTATCGATGAAATTCATACACTCATCGGAGCTGGTGCCACTGGAGGTTCAATGGATGCTGC
>JAJRPT010000026.1 GCA_024280675.1 Bacteroidota bacterium | reverse complement strand
TTAAATTTTTAAGAAATATCTTGAAAGGATTGCGGTAGTATTCTTGTGACTTGACTGGACTTAGCCCAATGATAGCAAGCACGTCTTTTTTCCAAGGGTGAGCCGCTCCTTGCTCATATTCTTTGAGCTTGTCCAAATAGAGATAGACTTGTTCGTTGCGATTAACAGGGATTCTACCAATGGCTAAATCAACATGAGGAATACCATTGAACCCATTATAGTTGCCAAACATTCCATACCAGACATCGGAGGCAGGCTTGCCAAATGTTGGGACTAGGTCTTCGGTGACCGAGTTTGATAGTAAATGTTTTGAATCCCAAGAGGCATCACCTAGCAAAATCAGATACGAGGGTGGAGTATCCCAGTTGTCAAGTGCGTACTTGACAAAGTCCTTGATTGCGTGAGCCGATTTTGTGCCATAGTTAAACTCATTATACACGTCTTCGGCATCTAGGAGTAAGAATTTCTTTTCGGGGCGGGACTCTTGCTTGTATTTTAGAAAGGCACGGGCTCCGTCCATTAATTGCTTGTTAGTGATAATAATTGCGTCGAAATTATTGTCGGGTGATCTGAGATTGCTTTTGCCTACATTCGAGAGGCGTGCTTCTATATTATTGGTGTTAGAGCTTATAATCAATTCGTGATTAGCTGAACTCAGTTTAATCCCCGCAGAATAAGTTGCCGCATCATCTACATTTACCCAAGTCCAAGTGTTTGCAGAGAGGTCTTGGCTTGTGCCGCGACTTTTAACATCTCCGATTTTCCCAACTGCAGAGACCGCATTTTCACCGAGTACATTGTCTTGTATACCAAGTTTTTTTAAACCAGACAATAGCCCCTCACTTGCCAAATCAATTTCTGCAGCTATTGCAAACAAATCATCATTTTTAATATTATTAATTAAACTAATGAAGTGATTTTCGTCATTTGTCCTATAGAATTTAATATTATTGTTTGAATAAATTCCAATATTATATTTGCTAGTATCTGAATAAACTGACTCGTCTCCCACCATAACAGAGGCATAATCTGAGGAGTAACTTATTCCTGAACTCAGGAAAATACCAGGCGAGGCAGCAAGTTTAGCAAAACTTTTCTCCACTGTATCAATGGCAAATATGTTTGGAGATGAAAAGCCGAATGTATTAATTTCTGTATTTTCTGAAAGCTCGCCAGAGGAAAATGAAAGAATGCCATTGTTTGTATAACAGACCAACTCACCACTTATTTCAAAATAATCAATACCAATTTTGCTAAAAGTATGATTTCTTATAAAATTGGCTTGTGCCCCAATTAAATTTTCTCCATTGACGAATCTGTTTCTACTTTGTGAATAATTATGTGTTTGGCTGAGCTTGCCCTCCACATCTTCGGACTTCAAATCAACTATGTAGGAGAGTGTCTTATCTTTTTCAGAATTTATATTCAGGTCTACTTCGTATTCAAATTTTGTTGATGAACTTATGTAGTAGACCAATGATTTGAAGTTTATTGAAACATCAATAGAGTTTATCTCATCTGAGACTATCAGCAAGGGTCTGTGAAATTTATTAGAAATTTGGCTGTCGTGATTTAAGACCTTGTCGTACCATCCCTCTGAGACGTCGGTTTCAGAAATTGAGGGGTATCTTAGCCCCTCGTGATAAACCGATTCATATTCAATATGTTTTTTAAAGAAAGCAGAATTTTTCTGCGAACTGACTTGTATATTTTTTTTAGAGCTAAGCCTGTCATTCTTTTTTGATTCATCTATATAAACAAAAAATGAGGCATCGTCGCTGTAATGGTCATGCCAGGTTGTGTCGCCTCTTTTTTGCTTGCCCAAGAGATAAAGCTGATTTTCATCTATGAAGAAATAGTCGTATGGGTTTCCATTGTTAATAATATGGATGTTATCAGGATTGGTGCCGTCTATACTGGGAAGATGTTTTTTTATTTCATTTATATCAATCTTGTAAATGTCATCGGAATCAGTAGTTATTCTCGCATAATCGGTGTTGGCATCATACCAGAACTCGGTCATTTCACCAGAGTTCAACACTGCCATATTCTTTTTTTTGTGCTGGCTATTCTTTAACAGTTGTGGAATTATTTTCTGGTTTATTGCAAAGCTAAAGTTCTCAAGTTTAATATTTTCGATTGGATAGGGTTTGTTGTATTTTATTTCAATCTGGGCAGATTCGGGGAGAATTATAAGGCTATCGTTTTGGTAGATAAAAGGGTCAAAGACTAGGGTTTGGAAATCAATCCTCCTGTAGGTACCAGCTTGCAAAAGGCTTAGAACAGACGATTTACTAACATTGTTTAGTTCGGGGTTATTCGGGAATGTGATGTTAAATGAAGCTATTGTGCTTTCATTTTCTGTAGCGATTGCAAAGAGGAATTTGGGCAACTCATTCTCTTCAAGATTCAATTCATTGGAGTGCTTAGATTTAAGGCTATTATGGTTTATGTAATCAGATTTTATGCCGGAGATGTCGAGGCGAATGCCACTCTCATATTCACGAATCTCAATATTTGCGGGAAATAATTGACTATGAAGAGCAAACAAAACTAGCAATAATAACATTAGGTATTTGCTATGGCTAAGGGTTTGATACATTTTATACTCACTTAGAATTTAGATAGAATATAGAAATTTATTTTTGTAAATAACTGACACAATGAGTAGAAAGTATTATAGGTTTCCTTCTTTTATTTAATAAAACATAGATTAGCGAAAAAAAAGGGCTAAGAAACACTCAGCCCTTATATTATATTTAGTTTAACGCACAAGCCGAAGAATTATTTTTTAGCAATATCAAAAACAATTTTATCGGCAATGGCTTCTGCAATTTGTGAGTTTACTTGATCTCCACTTTGCAAATAGCCAGTTATAGCTTCTTCGACCTTAACTTTAATCAAATCTGAGCTGTCGCCCACAAGAGCGGTTGCAAGTTGGTTCATATCTTTTTGTTGAGCCTTGAGGGCATCTAGTTGGCTACGGTTTGAATCTTCCATACGCTTGAGCATCTTGTCGGTACGTTCTTCTTCTTCTGTGTAAAAGAGTGTAACAGCCATAAGAAGAAGCAAAGAAAACTCAATGAAGAGTGCACCCATAATCATCGATGGCTTTGCAGCAGGAATGAATTTAAGACCACGAATACCGATAGCTATAATAAGGATTGCGGCACCACCGTAGGCAAGACCGGTAACATTGTTTGCAAATTGATGAGAGAAGTAGTGGACCATGAAGAGTCTAAATCCTTTTGTGAAGAATAATTTATTCTTATTCCAATCACGTGCGTCTCTTGTGTTCACAATTTCGGTAGTCACAAAACCTGAGAAATACTCAGTCATTCTGTGGTATATTGCTTCGGTTCTAAAGAATGTCACATCAGTTTCTTCGTCCCAAATATCATCAAAGGAGACCGAAACATCAAGTGCTTCTTTTTCAGCTTCTGTGATAGTCCTATCCCAGATGTATCGGAAAGCAGCTTCAATTTTATCTCTATCAAAGTTTTTAAGATCTTTATTCCGCATTGTCAGAATTTCTATTATGTCGCTCGAGAAACCTGTCTGAAGCCGGATGCTTGCCTTAGTGTGTTTAATTTGATTAATAAAAATAGCACTCATAATACCGACTCTACTAGGAATGACCATTGTCAGCACCATTGTAAATATTACTCCAATCACAAAAGAAATAATACTAAAGGCAATCATTGGCTCGACTATGATGGCAAAATCACCCAGAGGTGGAGCCTTGACATAGAACTCAGAAGGTTTTTTAGAGTAGCCATGGACTTTTGATTTACGTTCTTCGAATGTAAAGTCGAAGATGTATTCTTTGTTTATAATTTTCTTGGTGATTAGTTCACCAGTGCTACGAATTTGGTAAATACCATCGGCACCTCTTTCTCCAGCAATCTTTATTTCATTTTTCCTAGAAACCGAAGCGTAAGTCAATCCATTGCCATCTCCATCTAAATTTACAAAACCTATTTTTTCAAGTTGGTCACCAGACGGCATAAACAACGGTACAACGAACTCAGCTGTACCTATTGGAACCAGCGAAAACTGCGTGTAATAGGTTGACGCACCCAGAAGTATAACGCAAATAAGGATTTGCACAATACCAACTTTTACACCTTCATTTTTTCCTTCACCCATTATAAGGATCCTTAATAATTTTTTAAAATAATATTCTAAATAAGAAATACGCTATTTTTTACATTCGTTCGTAGAAATATAGTGCAATAGAGTATTTTTGAATGCCAAACCAACAAGACTTTTTTTGATAATAGTCCACCCACAAGTCCTAATATAAGAAAATGAGTTAGCATTTCAATAATATTTGAGCAATATATGAAAAAATAATATTCAAAATACTATCTTGTTAATAAAAGTGTCAAATAAATTTAACATAAAGCTAGGGCAATAGTTAAATTCTCCATAATTTTGCACCAGCAGAGAAGGAACTATTTTGATAAACAACACATTAAATCACGAATATGTTTCAATTTATTTTTTAATTGAATAATTTATAAACACTAATTAATTAAAAGAGGACACGCAGGAATGAACAAAAAATATATTTCAAAATACGGAGTGGACGCAGGATCTGTACACCAGACATTGTCAAAATATATGCTTGCAGACGGATTAGAGATTGTCCTTGATTTAGAGAAATCTAATGGCATCAATATTTATGATAAGAGAAACGACAAATGGTATCTTGACTTTTTCACTTGTTTTGCATCATTGCCCATTGGATTTAATCACCCGTCTTTGCTTGAGGAAAGTTTTATTGAGCATCTGGGCAACACGGCAATCAACAAGCCCTCGAACAGTGACGTATATTCCGAGGAGTTGGCAACATTTGTCAATACTTTCTTTAGAATCGCTGTTCCAAAAGAGTTTAAGTATTCTTTTTTTGTGAGTGGCGGTGGGTTGGCCGTTGAGAATGCACTCAAAGTGGCATTTGATTGGAAGGTGAGGAAGAATATTGCCCAAGGGAAAGGCAAAAAGGGAAGCAAGATCATACATTTCAAGCAAGCCTTCCATGGCAGAACGGGTTATACCATGTCGCTCACTAATACATCACCAGACAAAGTAATGTATTTTCCTCAGTTTGATTGGCCACGTATAGACAACCCCAAAATTCACTCAGAGGACGAAATGCCAGTCGAACAAAGAGAAGCCTTGGCTATTTCTCAAATCGAAAAAGCATTTGCAGATAATCCAGACGATATTGCAGGAATTATTTTGGAGCCAATCCAAGGAGAGGGCGGTGACAATCATTTTCGCAAAGAGTTTTTTGAATCTCTGAGAAAGATTGCAGACGAAAAAGAAGCCTTGTTGATTTTTGATGAAGTACAAACTGGGCTTGGGCTTACAGGGAGTTGGTGGGCATTTGAGCGAATTGGAGTCACGCCCGATATTATGGCATTTGGCAAGAAGATGCAGGTGTGTGGAATTGTCGTTAGCAGCAGAATTGACGAAGTCGAGGATCACGTCTTTGTGAAATCTAGCAGAATTAATTCTACTTGGGGCGGCAATCTTGTGGATATGGTAAGGGTCACCAAGTATCTGGAGGTGATTGAGGAGAATAATTATATTGGAAATGCAAAGAAGCAGGGCGATTATTTGCTATCAAGACTTGAGGGCTTACAATCAAAATATCCAAACCTAGTGTCGAAGGCTCGTGGCTTAGGTCTTTTTGCCGCCTTTGATATTGGGCAAAACAAAAGAAGTGATTTCTTAAAACGTGTCTGTGAAGATGGCGTAATTATTTTGTCTTGCGGGGCGGAGTCGGTTCGTTTCCGTCCGCCGGTAAATATCACCAAAGAGGAAATTGACAAAGGCTTGGCTATTATTGACAAGGCTATATCTACACTTTCTACATTTTAGCAGATATTTTGCTCTCACTAAAACAGTTGAAATATTGATGAAAACTATATTTGTTATTGAGTGGCGGTGTGGTTAATTTCGTGTTTCAAAATTGTAACAATTAAAAAACTATTATTGAGGTTTTGGCTAATGGCAGTAAAAATTGGAATTAATGGATTTGGTCGTATTGGCCGTCTTGTATTTAGAGAAATAATGTATCGCAACGATTCAGACATTGAAATAGTTGGGATAAATGATTTAACGGATGCGCCTACTCTTGCACATTTATTAAAATATGACACTTCCCATGGGAAATTTCGTGGGACCGTAAAGGCTGGAGAAAATTCTATTATTGTCAATGGCAATGAGATAAAAATATCTTCGGAGCCTAATCCAGAAAATATTCCTTGGTCGCCCGATATTGTGGTTGAATCGACTGGTGTTTTCCGTGACAGAGATGGCATGGGCAAGCATTTTGCAACAGGAGCAAAAAAAGTCATACTTTCCGCTCCTGCAAAGGGTGAACTAGATGCTACCATTGTTCTTGGAGTAAATGACGGGATATTAAAAGGTGATGAGAAATTGCTCTCAAATGCTTCTTGCACCACAAATTGCCTTGCACCGATGGCAAAAGTATTGAACGAAAAGTTTGGTATAGAGTCGGGCTTTATGACAACTATTCATGCTTACACCTCTGATCAAAGAATTTTGGATCTTCCTCATTCTGATTTGAGAAGAGGTCGGGCTGCGGCTGCCAATGCGATTCCCACCTCAACGGGTGCTGCAAAGGCGGTTGGTCTTGTAATGCCAGAGATTGCGGGGAAACTAAATGGATATGCCGTCCGGGTTCCCATCCCAGATGGTTCGCTCACAGATTTGACCGTTAAGCTCACCACCCCGGCAAGCGTCCAAGAAATTAACAATGCGATGAAAGAAGCCGCAAGTGGGAATTTAAAAGGGATACTCGAATACAGCGAAGAGCCACTTGTTTCTTCTGACATTGTCGGCAACCCACATTCTTGTATATTTGATTCAGAGCTTACTCAATCAATGGGCGATCTTGTGAAAGTAGTAGGCTGGTATGACAACGAATGGGGATATTCAAACCGTGTCGTTGATTTGATTAGCAAAATAAAATAATTAGCAATATAAAAATGATAAAATCAGTTGCAGATTATAATTTCAAAGACAAAGTCGCACTAACCCGAGTCGATTTTAATGTCCCGCTCGATGATAAGCGGAATATAACCGATGACACTCGTATAAGGGCAGCATTTCCTACCATTGACAAAATACTCAAAGATGGCGGGAAAGTTGTGTTAATGTCCCATCTTGGTCGTCCAAAGTCTGAGTTCAAGATGCGCTATTCTTTGTTGCCAGTTGTTTCATATCTTAATGCGAATGGATACAAATGCCATTTTTCTCAAGATTGTGTTGGGCAACGCACAAAAGATATAATTGATTCGGTGGAGATGGGTGAGATTGTGATGATGGAGAATCTTCGCTTCCACAAGGGTGAAACGGTCAATGATCCTGATTTTTGTGAACAGCTCAAAAAGATGGGCGATGTCTATGTCAATGACGCATTTGGAAGCGTACACCGATTGCACGCATCTACTTGCGGAGTCGCACATCTTTTCAAAGACAGGTTCGCCGGCTTTTTGATTCAAAGAGAAGTGGAATATCTTGGTGAAAAGTTGCTGAGTAATCCCAAAAAGCCATTTACTGCAATTATTGGTGGTGCCAAGGTATCGGGCAAGTGAGATATGATTCATTTTATGATGGGCAAGTGCGACAATATATTAATCGGTGGTGGAATGATGTACACATTCTACAAGGCAAAAGGTCTTGAGATCGGTCGTTCATTGCTTGAGGAATCCCGTATTGAAATGGCATCCGAGCTGGTGGAATATTCAAAAAGTCTAAAAACAAAATCTCTTCTTCCAATCGATACAGTAGTTGCCGAGACTTTCTACGAAAAGTCTCCTTACAAAATTGTTGATGTAGAAAATATGCCACCGGATATGCTTGGCATGGACATTGGACCAAAAACAATAGAAATGTATTGTGACATAATTGACAAATCGGAGACTATTCTCTGGAACGGGCCAATGGGTGTTTTCGAGATGGACAATTTTGCAAAGGGCACAAATGCAATTGCTAGGGCAATGGCCCGGGCTACTGGGCGTGGAGCCACTACCATTGTGGGCGGAGGAGATTCCTCTGCAGCAATTATAAAGCTGGGCATTGCAGACCAGTATTCACACATTTCAACAGGTGGCGGATCATCTCTCGAATTCTTGGAAGGCAAAGAACTCCCCGGAATTAAAGCACTGGAGAGTTAAAAATTTATTCATCAAGTAGAAAGTATATCAACACTAATTATCTTTCTTAAAACACATTCCCAATCAATTCGTTATATTACACCTATTCAATAAATAATAAAAAGAAAATTCATGAGCCAATTCGGATACTACAAAGCACCAACCAAATTTGGACTTTTCCCACCCGTGATTAAAAAGCTATTGATAATCAATATTGCCGTATACTTTCTTCAGTCAATGTTGGGTGGAATTATTCTTGGTGAGGCTTCTCTTGCTCAAATCATACAGAAATATTTGGCACTACAACCCACTGGAGAGTTGTACTACGAAGATTTCTCTGTAATTTATTGGTCATGGCAACTCATCACCTATCAGTTCTTGCATGGTGGGCTGTGGCATTTGCTATTTAACATGTTTGCCCTTTGGATGTTTGGCCAAGAAATAGAGCAACTCTGGGGAAGCAGAAGATTTCTAAGCTATTATTTGCTGGCAGGGATTGGTGCGGGGCTTGTGCAGATAATGATTCAAAGCGGGCCAACAGTCGGAGCATCGGGTGCGGTTTATGGACTTCTGCTAGCTTTTGGAATGACATTTCCTGATAGGAAAATAATGATGTTTCCTTTGTTCATACCTATTTCGGCTAAATATTTTGTGATGATATTTGCCGCGATTGAACTTCTTCAAGGTCTTGGTGGTCACAGCGGTGTGGCACATTTTGCCCATCTGGGTGGAGCAGCAACTGGATTTCTCTTGCTTAAGTTTGGTGACCAACTTGGGATTTACAAAGTGATGGATAAATTTTGGAGTAAATTTATCCCAGAGGATAGGGGTGAAAGTAGTAAACAAGGCAAGGGAGGAAGTGATTACTCTGGATCGTTTTATCAGAAGAAATCCGAAGTTAGTGCCAAGATTCATCAGATGTGGAATGCACCAAAAACCAACCCTCGGCCAAAGCCAAAGGATCCCGTTACGCCAAAATCCAAATCATTTATAATCAACGGCGAAGAAGTGAACCAATCTATTATTGACGAAATATTGGATAAAATATCTGCCTCGGGTTACCAGAACTTGACCGAGCGTGAGAAAAAGATTCTCAATGAACTCAGCAAAAGAATATAGGAAACCAAAAGAGTAAAATGTCCGAACAAACCAATGAAAAGATTTCTAGCTTGAGCGAAACTAACCAAGCTACTCAGTCCAGAATAGTGATTAAAGAAGCTGATTTTATAAAATCTGTTTTTCCAAGGAGGAAAACCCGTCAGGTGATGATTGGCGGGGTTGCAGTTGGCGGTGGGGCACCAATCTCAGTTCAAACAATGACAAAAACCAAAACTGCCGACATCAATGCAACCGTCGAGCAAATAGCACGTTGTGTTGATTTGGGAGCCGATATGGTGAGGGTAACGGTGAACACAAAGCAAGCAGCCGAAGCCATTGGCGAGATTGTGCGACGTTCGGCTGTGCCACTGATTGCCGACATTCATTTCAATTATATGTTTGCAATAAAATCTATCGAATCTGGAATTGCAAAGGTTCGAATCAACCCAGGAAATATTGGCAAACATGAACGAATCCGAAAAGTATTAGACAAGGCAAAAGAATATAATACTCCAATCCGAATTGGTGTCAATTCTGGATCTCTGGAAAAAGACTTGCTAGATAAATACGGCTATCCGACCGACGAGGCGCTTTACGAAAGTGCGATGCGGCACGCAAATATTGCAGCAGACTTTAATTTTGACGACATAATAATTTCAGTAAAATCTACTTCTGTTCCGCTGATGATTTCGGCATACAGGCTTATTGCAAATCGGACTGACATCCCACTTCATTCGGGCGTAACCGAGGCTGGCATCCCAAAGTTTGGCATTGTTAAATCGGCCGTTGGGATTGGCACTTTGCTTTCCGAAGGCATTGGTGACACACTCCGTGTGAGTTTGACCGACGAGCCAGAACACGAAATCACCGTTGGTCAAGAAATTCTAAAATCTTTGGGAATGACCCAGCGTCACGTGGAAATTATTTCATGTCCAACTTGCGGCCGGCTGGATGTGGATTTATTTAAAATAGTGAATGAGCTCGAAGAGAAGACTCGTAACATCAAAAAACCTGTAAAGGTGACTGTGCTTGGATGTGCCGTCAATGGTCCGGGCGAGGCAAAGGATGCCGATATTGGAGTTGCCTGTGCCAAAGGCAAGGGGCAGCTTTTCATCCACGGCAAGGCATCTCATTTTATTCCCGAAGCCGAATTAGTTGAGGCTGTTTATCAAGAAATCCTGGCTTTTGAGCCAAAGAATTAATCTTTTTTGTATGCTAATTAAATATTTTCGTATCTTTACCGTTACTTAAAGTAAAAAGAAAATATTATGGGTTTAGCTTTTGACACTTTGGCTTATGCCAAGAAATTAAAATCTGCTGGATTTACTGAAGAACAAGCAGAAACCCAAGTAGAGGCGTTAGCTCAAATTGTGGACGATAAACTCGCCACAAAGAAAGATATTATGCTTATTCATAGGGATATAGAAGAATTAAGAATTGAATTTAAAAGAGATTTAGCTGAGATGGAGTCTAGATTAATAATTAAAATGGGTTCTATGTTAGTGGTCACAATTGGAATTTTAGCAACATTAATGAAAATATTATAATATAATACTAAAAAGATAAGTCATGAAAATCAAACTACTTTTACTAACCATTCTCAGCATTAGCTTGTTAATTTCTTGTGATGATGATGAATCGGATTTTAATACCGACACTAAAGTTAATTTTTGGTTGTCATTATTTTATGATAAACCAGGTGAGATAACAGATGAACAAGCTACAGTTACTTATGATATTAAAGAGTTTCAATATTATTTAAAAAGTTCTGCCAATGAATCTTGGGTTACTCCAGAAGGATTTGTTCCTGGCGAATATGCAACTTCATTGAACAACTTTGAAATTAATTCATTACTTGGTCAAGCTCATAATATAAATGGTGAAATAACAAAGTTGAGAGTTATATTTGGAAATAATAATTATGTTGTTTATCCAGATGGGAGCAAAATAGATATTTTATTGAGTGACAGTCTAGAAATTGAATGGATATATCAGATCCCAGCTGATATAATTGCTGGTAGACCAATAGCCCTAGAAATAAATCCGAGAATTAATTATTATTGGGAAAATAAGTTAAACAGTGAAAAACAATTAACATTAGATTATATAATGTTATCTAATCGAACTCAAGCAAGTTCTAGAGTTTTTTATCATGGTTCAAATGACAAAACTTATTGGGTTAAAACTGAATTTTTAAATAGTGAATGGTATAAGACTTATAATTCAGGTGGCTCAGGAAATAGACTTGATGAGCCTTCTTTAAATAAATATTCATCAATAAATAGGGAAGGTAATTGGAATATTAAGTTCTATGATTTAGATGATTATTTTAATGGAAAGAAAATTGTTCTTGATGAATATAATCTCTTCATTGAGGAAGGTCAGTCAATAAACCTCGGAAACATTGAGAACAATATAGCTAATAAATAAAAAAACGAATAATTGCCAAACACAAAAGACTGGACGGAAACCCTCCGAATTAAAACAATCCCCGCAAGTATCGTGCCTGTGGGGATTGGCACGTCTTATGCTTTTTCGCTGGGGCATTTCAACTGGCAACTTTTTTTTGCTGACTTACTTGAATTTATTAATATTCTTGTCCGATATAAAAAAACATTGAGAAAAAGGACTATCTTGGAATAAATTCCAGAATAGTCCGTATTATTTTGGAATCTATTCTAATAAAGTATGGTTTGTAAAATAATTTTTGCTATTTTTGATGTATGATAAAAAGACATTTAGAAAATAATATCCAAAAGAAACTCCAAAAAAGTAAAAGAGCAATCCTACTATTTGGAGCAAGAAGAGTTGGCAAAACAACACTTATGGAAAATTTATTTTCAGATAAAGATAAAGTGCTGTGGATGAATGCAGATGACACATCTACTTTAAACTTTTTTTATAATCCCAACTCCGAGCTTCTACAGAAATCTCTATCTGGATATAACTACCTGATAGTAGATGAGGCACAACAAATAGAAGATGTAGGCAGGAAATTCAAATTAATTACAGATAGAGTTGATATTCAGATTTTAGCAACAGGGTCTTCTAGTTTTGAGCTTGCAAATAAATTAAATGAATCACTCACTGGAAGGAAATGGGATTTTCAAATGTATCCCTTGTCATTCTCAGAACTTGAATCTCATTTTGGCTTATTCAAAGAAAAACAAATTTTGCCTCACCGGTTGATTTATGGAAC
>JAJRPT010000003.1 GCA_024280675.1 Bacteroidota bacterium | reverse complement strand
CGGCAAATATTCCTGTTATTTCCCGTGATACGATAAGCGATACATTCGAGGATAAATATTATATTGAAATAGATATGGCAGAGGGTTCGCCTTATTATGGTACAATTTATGCACCTTGGAAGAGGATGAATTACACTGATTCCTCCACTCAGATTGTGTTTTCTAAATCTTTGGACAAGGGCGAGACTTGGTCGGATCCCCTAAATTTAAGCCCAAGAAAAGAATACACAATCAACCACATCACCTGGGGGCAGAGCTACCCTCTTATGGCAACGGGATCGAATGGGGAAATTTATGCTGTTTGGAATGACGGAACGGTCAATGGTGTTGGTTTCAACAAATCCACTGACGGTGGAACTACTTGGGACGAACCGAAAATTATACTTAATTACCAAACATTCGGCTATGAAATCCCTTATGGTAATGTGAAAAAGCATTCGGTAAAAGGTGTTCGTGCCGAAACTTATCCGGTTGTAAAATGTGATTATTCGGATTCGGAGTGGAGTGGCAACATTTATATAACTTACGCTGGGGGCGAAGTACCAGATGTTTTCTTTTCTCGTTCAAGTGACCGCGGTGTGAGTTGGTCGGATCCCGTAATTGTTCATTCGGATACGAAAAATGATCAGTTCTGGCAGTGGATGGATGTCGATCCTTTGAGCGGACACATTGCTGTGATGTATCTTGATTCTCGTAATGACGAAGATAATTTCTGGTCTGAGACTTGGGTAAGTCTTTCTGCCGACGGAGGTGAGACTTGGGTAGATAGGCAAGTCTCTGATTATCGTTCCGACATCTCGCTGGGAGTGAATAGAGTTTTTGCAGGAGATTATTCCGGGTGTGCATTCTACGACGGAGTGGTCTATCCCTCTTGGGTAGATATGAGAGATATGAATAAATATGGTACAGTTGCAAACAATGATGTTTACACGGCTGTTGTCAATACTCGTGCACCTTCTCCGGTGGAGGATTTTGAGATTGTTATGAATCCGAACACACCGACTGAGCTAGATTTAATCTGGACACCTGTGATGGAGTCGAGCTTTGGTGTGGAACTCACAAAAGATGATTTTGAGATTGTGATCAAAAGAAATGGTGAGATTATTGAAGTTTTGCCCGGAGATGCAAATTCTTTTGCAGACTCTGGTCTCACTCCATTTGAACGATATGACTACGAAATAATAGCGGCTAATACATCTGACTCCTCAATGGCGGTAGAATCTTTTGCATATTCATCTGGTGCAAAAGAGCCAGACGTGGCCGTGATTCTTTCGTTCTTAGCAGACAGTTTAGATGTTGGGCTGACTGTTGTTCTGCCGACACTCCGTGCAGACTTGGAAACAGAACTTGTGAATATGTCTGGGCTGGATATTTACAGAGCAGGAGAATTGGTGAAATCTATTGGACTTGAAAATTCTCAGACGGGCGACACAATTAAAATTAGCGATGACGCAATGGAAGAGGAAGATTTTTATAAATATCAAGTTAGGGTCAAAGCTGATTTTGATGATGGGCAAACCGAAGTGCAATTCTCTGATTTTAGCAATGAAGTCTTGACCTGGGCGGGCAAGACGATTGACCTCTTAGATGGTTTTGTGAGCGATACAGATATGGGAAATAAATATATTTCGGGCCAATGGAGGGCCAGCGAAGGCTTCGCCCGAGATGGTGAGTCTTGGACAAGCAGCGATGGGGATTCTTATTCCAAAAATCAAAATGATACATTGATATTTCCTCCAATTAGAAGTTCTGGGCTCTTCGTGGCAGGCCAAACAAAGAATGAAAAGGGAGGATTGCAAAATGAAAATGGCATGGGTGGAATGGAATTCTATCACACCTACGCAGTTAAAAATGGAGATTGGGGAAGGGTCGTTTACTCACTTGATACAATGAAATCGTGGAATATTCTTGGAGAATTTTCTCAGAACGATTTTCAAGAATGGAGCGACGGAGAGTTAAACGAGGATGATTGGCAATATGCTGAAATTCAATTCAACACAAGTGATGCCAAAGGTTCTGATAGTTTATCCAGCGTTTACTACGCCTTTGTGTTTAAATCAAATGGCTTTTTTGAGGCCGAAGGTTGGTTTATTGATGAAATTAGATTTCGTCCATTTTACGGCAGCAGTGTGGCAGATGAAAAAGACGAAGAACACCTCAATATCTTTCCAAATCCAGGCCGTGATGTGATTTATGTGTCGAATGTGGGAGAGAATCTGAATCTTGTGGAAATCAGCATATCGTCTTTGTCTGGAATAAGTGTTGAAGCCGGTGCAATAATTAGAGAGCGTGACATTCGGGTGGATGTGAGTAAGTTGAAACCAGGTGTTTATATTATTCGAGCTGGTCCAAGAATGCAGAAATTTATAAAGTTGTAAGCTGTTTTTTTATCTAACTATTAAAAGGTTTTGCGACCACGAACTTTTCTATTTTTTTCTGCCCGAATGCTTCAAATAATAAAGAATACACTCCACTAGAAAACGGCTTGAAGTCAATTTTTAATTTGCCAACGCCGGAGGGCATCCACCCCTTGTCGTAAATTGTGCTGACCACTTTCCCGCTGGCATCATAAACTACGGCTGTGATTTCGGTCCTCATTGGCAAATAATAAGTTAAAGTTCCCTCTTCTTCTTCCCAGTCCATACTCACTTTGCTTAGGTAAAATATCCCTGCAAATTCTTGCCCTGGGTCTTCTTCATTCTGGCTTGCAAGAAACTCGCCGTTTAGCTTAAAATGATTCCCGTTAGAATAAACCCAGCCGTCATAATTTCCCGCTAAATCGTCCCCGTATTCGAAATAATTTGCCAGGGCTTTTCCAGTATAAATATTTTCGCCCAACCTATACATTATTTGGCTAGAATCTGTTCGGCTGGTTTCAATCTCGAGAATAAACCAATTTCCGGCTTGATCCTCTGCCGTGATTTCAATCAAGCTATCAGAATTTCGGCGATATTGACAGTTTGTTATCTCAAAATTATAAATATCAGAAAGTAAGATATTGACTTTGTATGGCTTTTCTGGCCCTTCAATTTCGCTGTCGGAACAGGAGAAATGAAATATTGAGATAAAAAGCAATAGCAAAACATATTTTATACTTTTCATAAAAGTTCTTTCCTAAAAATTACAAATTCAATAAGTCCAAAATAAAACAAATATTCCTTAAATTGTGAAATTAAATAATAAAAAATAAATGAAAAGAATGAAAAAAGCATTAATTACAGGGATTACCGGGCAAGATGGTTCGTATTTGGCAGAGTTTCTGCTCGACAGGGGATATGAAGTTCATGGTGTGATTCGCCGTGCTTCCACTTTTAACACTTCACGAATTGATCACATCTACAGTGACCCACACGAAAAAGGTGTTCGGCTTCATCTTCATTATGGTGATTTGTCCGATCCTGGTATTTTCACAGAACTAATCTACCGAATAAAGCCAGATGAGATTTATAATCTGGGGGCACAGTCCCACGTTCGTGTTTCATTTGATATGCCAGAATATACTGGTGATATTACTGGGATGGGTACCACACGCTTGCTCGAAGCCATTCGCCGAAGTGGTATTGATACAAAATTCTACCAAGCATCGTCTTCTGAACTCTTTGGGCGGGCCGTGCCTCCTCAGAGCGAAAACACTCCATTTGAACCGCAGTCGCCTTACGCAATTGCAAAATTATACTCATATTGGATGACAAGAAATTACCGAGATGGATATGGCTTGTTTGCCTCCAATGGGATACTCTTCAATCACGAAAGCCCACGCAGGGGCGAGAATTTTGTGACACGGAAAATCACACGCGCCGTAGCAGATATTTTGGCTGGGAATCAAGAAAAGCTTTATTTGGGGAATCTGGACGCTCGACGGGATTGGGGGTTTGCACCCGAATATGTGGCGATGATGTGGATTATGTTGCAACAAGACAGCCCCGACGATTTTGCAGTGGGAACGGGTGAAGCTCATAGCGTCAGGGAGTTTGTGGAGAAATCTTTTTCATACTGTGGAGTGGAAATTGAGTGGCGCGGCAAGGGCAAGGAAGAAGTTGGGCTTGTGAGTAAAGTGGATTCAAGATGGGGAAATGCTTTGAAAAAAGGGAAAGAGATTATTGAAATAGACCCACGCTATTTTCGGCCAACCGAAGTGGATTTCCTCCAAGCTGATATATCCAAAGCAATAGAAAAATTAAACTGGAGTCCGACTGTGACATTTTCCGAATTAGTAGAGGTGATGTGCGATCACGATATGGCAAGCCGTGGTTTGGAAACTTCTGGAAATGGAATAAATGCAGTGAATGAAAAAGGCTTTGGCTGGACAAATCATGAGTTTAAAAGCCTATGAAACACAGTGCTAAAATATACGTGGCCGGTCATGGCGGAATGGTAGGCTCGGCTATACTCAGATTATTAAAATCTGAGGGCTTCTACAATATTGTTACAAAGAAATCACGTGAGCTTGACCTGAGAAATCAATCTCAAACAAATGATTTCTTTGACCAAGAAAAACCAGAATATGTTTTCCTTGCAGCAGCAAAAGTGGGCGGAATAGTCGCCAATAGCACACGACAAGCTGATTTTATCTATGATAATCTTGCGATTGCAAAAAATGTGATCTATGCCTCCTATAAGTTTGGGGCAAAGAGACTTCTCAACCTTGGCTCATCGTGCATTTATCCAAAACTTGCAAACCAACCAATGACCGAAAATCAACTCTTAACAGGGCTCTTGGAACCAACAAACGAAGCCTATGCCATTGCCAAAATTGCGGCAATTAAACTCTGCCGATACTTCAATGAGCAGTATGGAACTGAATTCATCTCGCTTATGCCAACCAATCTTTATGGTACAGGTGATAATTATAACTTAGAAAAATCACACGTGTTGCCCGCACTTATTCGCAAAATGATACTGGGAAAAGCCTTGCAAGAGAATAATTTCGAGCTTGTCAAATCTGATATTTTACAAAATCCGATTGGTTGGGGAAACAGTGAAAACCTTGACTGTGATGATAAAAATGAAATAAAAACAATTCTCGGTAGGGCTGGCATTGGAGATGATTCTGTTTATATTTGGGGGTCGGGTTCTCCGCTTCGGGAATTTCTCCACGTAGACGATCTGGCCGCTGCTTGCCTGCATTTTATACAAAAAAATAACATCACTGATTTGGGTGAGTTTTTAAATATTGGCTCTGCTTCTGAGATTTCGATAAAAGATTTGGCAATTCTTATTAAAGAAATTGTGGGCTATGGTGGCAAACTGGATTTTGACCAAAGCAAGCCAGACGGCACTCCACGAAAGTTAATGGACTCATCAAAGGCAAATTCACTAGGATGGTCGGCAAGTATTGATTTAAGGAATGGGATTGAAAGTGTTGTGGGTGGATATTTAAGGAAATTGGATAAGAAATAAAATGATTTACGGAATTGGATACGATATTGTTGAATGCAAAAGAATAAAAGACTCGATTGAACGTCTGGGCGACAGATTCAAAAATAAAATCTATACTCAGGTTGAACAAGAATACTGTAACTCATTCAAAAATAAAGAATACACACACTATGCAGTACGCTTTGCCGCAAAAGAAGCCTTCTCAAAAGCCATCGGAACGGGGCTAAGAGATGGATTCAAATTCACAGAACTTGGTGTGGTGAATAAAACTTCCGGGCAAGCTGAACTTATTTTAACTGGGAAAACAAAAGTAAAATACGGACACTTAAAAATTCATCTGACAATGAGTCACACAGACAACTTGGCAGTTGCAAATGTTATTTTAGAAATAATTGAATAAGATTTTTTTACAAACTATATTTTTTACGAAAGGTTGATATGTTAAAAGACATAATGTTGATTACTCACTTTATTGGATTGGCAATGGGAGTTGGCGCCGGTTTTGCAATGTTGTTCTTGTCCAAGGCGGCATCTAAAATGGAAAAGGAAGAAGCTCAGAAGTTTATGCTAAATAGCCTTGGGGTGCTGATTATGGGGAAGATTGGACTGACTCTGCTTGTTCTTTCAGGTCTTGTTTTGATGATGCCCCACCTGTCTCACATGGCAACAATTCCCATGTTTCATGTTAAACTAACACTCGTTGCTATCTTTATTGGGCTATTTGTCATAGGATCCATTAATGCTAAAAAAGCAAAGGCCAGCGGTGGTAGAGAAATTATGGCAAAGGCAAAAAAACTTGGGCATATAATGTTGGCTCTTGGAATTTTAATTATTGTTTTTGCAGTTCTTGCCTTTAATTGATGCCACAAAACAAAATAAATATTCTTTTTGCCGCTGGTGGGTGGCAGTTGCCACTTTTGTATTGGCAAAAATGGATGCTTCTCATATGGTAAATAATAATAATATAAATATTCTTTTTGCCGCTGGTGGGTGGCAGTTGCCACTTTTGGATTGGCAAGAACGGGTGTTTCTCTGATGAAAGATTATAATAATATTAATATTCTTTTTGCTGCTGGTGGGACTGGGGGACACCTCTTTCCTGCCATGGCGGTGGCTCAGAAAATGATTGAGATTGAGCCAAGGGTAAACCCAATTTTCATTGGTACACGAAACAGAATTGAGTCTAAGAAAGTCCCAGAAGCGGGATATGAGTATCACTCCATGCCCGTCTCTGGCTTTGCTGGACTAAATACTCGCATGATAAAATGGTCGTTGTCACTTGCCCAATCCTATCTCATTGCAAAGGGGGTGATTAAACAAAATAATATCAAAGCCCTTCTTTGTGCTGGGGCTTATATTTCTGTTCCACCAGGACTTGCCGCATCAAGGGCCAAAGTTCCTCTTTATCTCATGGAATCAAATTTCAATCTTGGCAAAGCAAATAAATTCTTGCTGTCTCGTGCAACAAATATTTTCACCACATATCAAGACACACTGGAATATTTGCCCGAATCCCAAAGAAGAAAAGCCGTCATCTCTGGCAATCCAATAAGAAAACAGATTTTGAATCTGCGGTCAAAGGAAAGCTCTCTAAAGAAATTTAATCTGGTGGGTGGCAAGCAAACTGTTCTAATTATTGGAGGAAGTCTGGGGGCGGGATCGATAAACAAAGTTGTTCTCGATAATATTGAGAGATTTGCAACACTAGACCTTCAGCTTATTTGGCAGACTGGCTCAAATTTTACAATGCCTAAGAATATTCCCAAAAATGTACACATTTATGAGTTCATCGAAGATATGGCCTCGGCTTACTCGGCTTCTGATTTGGTGGTGTCACGCTCGGGTGCTACGGCTTGTGCCGAGGTTATCTCTTGCGGGATTCCGTCTCTGCTTGTGCCAATGCCCGGCGCGTCGAATAATGAACAAAAGCTCAATGCTGAGTTTTATGACAAGCAAGAAGCTGCTAAGATTATTTATGACGAAGATTTGGATAAGAGTTTTTGGCATCAGATAAGCAGGCTTGCAAGTGACACAGTTAGCAGACAAGACATGAGGGATAAATGCCGAAGATTAGGCCACCAAAAAGCAAGCGGTATTGTTGCAGAATATGTGCTGGGTAATTTGGATGGCAAGTGAGTGGGTGAATTATTATTCAAAGCTATCTTTTGATTTCCTCTCCATTGTTCGCCTCACATAGGAATTGGAAAACCAATACTTTGCACCCTCGGCACTCAGCAACATAAGGAGTGAAGAATAATAAATCCAAAGTGCCATCGAAACTATTATCACGTAAGCTCCATAGAATTTGCCCAAAGCCGAAAGCGATGTCAGATACCATGCAAAAAGATGACGTGATAATTCGATTAATACAGTGGCAGAGACAGTGGCAAAAATACGCTGGCGACGTGGCACACGAGTGTCTGGTATGAATTTATAGACTGCGTAAAAAAATGCCAAGGAAGTAAGAAGAGTCGTTCCACTGACAAATAAATTATTCATTAGCCACTCGAGTGACTGCGGTACAAGTCCCTCAAATAGAGACTCTGTCATCGACATCAATGGAACAAGATAGGAATAAAGCAATATTAATATGGTAAAGAGCAAAGCTAAAAACATATCTTTGAATCGCTTTAATACAGATACTTTTGTCGGGTCAAGTCCAAAAATTGTGTTCAAGCCATGGCGGATTGAACTCACAAGAGAGCCGGATAGCCAAAGCAATACCACAATACCAATCACACCAAAGATGGAACTATGCTTTGCCATTTTCGTTGCCTCAGAAAGCATCGAAGAAATGTATGATGACATCTGAGTGCTGGGTGGCATAAATTCCTTGAGTAGAGATTCGAGATTTAAGGCAAGGTTCTCCACTCCAACCACTGAATCGACTATGAATATTGTCATCAAAAACAAAGGGATTTGGTAGAGAATGATGTTAAAAGCAAGCGCTGAGGCGAGCATGAAAACATGGTCACGTTCGGATTGCTCGTAAATACGGGAAATGACACCCCAGATATTTTTTATTCTTTCCATTTATTAATTTCTATACTAAAGAACATAAATTGGTTTAGCACAGCAAAAAAATATAATTTAGCACTTAATGATTAAACAAAAATATATGATTTTTCCTCTGCTTATCATTTTGCTTGCCATTTGGATTGGCTTGCTTGGTTCTTGTGCCGTGATTAAACCTCCAAGTGGTGGTCCAAAAGATACAATTCCGCCAGAAATAGTAGGAATCTATCCGCTCCAGTCTCAGATTAATTTCAAAGAGAAACACGTGGATTTACTATTTTCAAAATATATGAACAAAGGGAAAGTTGCGAGCAATATTTTTATACAACCTGAACTGAGGTTCGAAGCCTCGTGGTGGGGGCGAAGATTAAGAATTAATTTTGTACAAGAATTAGACACAAACACCACTTATGCCGTAAGCCTTGGAACCGATTACACAGATCACAGAGGAAACAAACCAAGGACCGCATTCTCACTTATTTTTTCGACTGGGACGAAAATAGATTCTGGAAGAATTGTTGGGAAATTATTTGGTGAGAATCCCGATGGATTTTTTATTTATGCCTATAATCTGGATAAAGTAAGTTCTGATACACTCGATTTCACTTCTCTCAAACCGGATTATAAAATTCAATGTGGCACAAGCGGTGAGTTTACACTCAAGGCTCTTAAACCCGCAAAATATAGAATCATTGCAATTAATGACAAATTTGGAGATGGGCTTTATTCGGCGGGAATCGATGAGTTTTCTTCTGCAAATCAAGACTTCCCGGTCAATGATGAAAACCTTAATATTCCTTTTGCGAGCATACTTGGGGGCGTGATTATAGACAAAAGCCCGCCCGCATTACAATCTGCCTATGCAAAAAATGCAAGAAGTATTATCGCTACTTTTTCTGAATCACTCGACAGTTTGAGTATTATTCCAAGTAATTTTACCATTAAAGATTCGCTGGCAAGTAAAGAAATCCAAGTGAAGTTTGCCCATTTTGAATCACAAGAGAAAAGAAATAAGCTAGAGTTGATAACCCAGCAAGCACTCGATGGGTCTCTTACTTGGATGGTTAAAGCTGGTCTGAACCTTGCCGACAGCTCGGGAAATAAAATTGCTGAGGACCTTTCATTTGCGTATTTCAAAGCGTCTGCTGCCAAAAATAAAGCTCTTGGGGGATTGACCAAGTTGCCTTTCAAAGATAGTGCAAGAAATATTGACCCAATGCTTCGGATTAGCTTTGAATTTAATTTAGCACTTCTCAATTCTCCAACATTTACACTTTTTACACTCGATTCCATCCCAAAAGAAATTGAGCCTGAAACAAGCAATATTTCAAACAAGAGTTACTTCCTGTCCCCAGCACTCGAATATGAGAAAGGATACAGGTTGAGAATCGACCTGACAAATGTAGAATCATATTTTGGAGAGGATAAGGCATTGCTAAAATCGCCTTCGAGGGACACGACTCTTTTGCGTGACACGATAATTAAACTAGACTTCTTTACTAAAAAACCAAGTGTGTATAGCAAAATCTCTGGGGTTCTTGCCGATTCTACAAACTCTAATTCGGCTTTTATTCTGCAACTTATCAATTCTAAGAAAATAATGTCTCACAGCGTTTACCTAGAAAAACAAGGTGCTTGGAGTCTTGATTCGGTGGTGGCGGGAAGCTACCAAATAAGGGTTTTTCTCGATGAGAATAGAAATGGACATTATGACAAGGGAAATGATATGCCTTTTGAGTTCTCGGAAAGATTTTACTTTATAGAAAAAACACTCGAAGTCAAAGAACGCTGGGACCAAGAAGATCTTATCATTGTTTTGGAAGATGAAAATGAAAAATGAAGACGAAGGCTGTTGGTAACTTTTGCAAAATAATTACGTTGGGACAATCATACTAATAATTTCTAGGGATTAAAAAAAATGAAATACATTTACTTACTTTTCCTTGCACTTTTTCTTGCATCTTGTGAGGATAAATACGTCACCGAGCAATACATTACAGAGGAATATACGACTATTGAATATGGGCTTAATTCAATCTCTTTTGAAGTGGATGTTCTTTTGGAGGATTGGGCATTGATTGATGGCTTTGATAATATTTGGGCAAGATCAGTAGATGCTCCAGAAGTTGATGTCAATGTTGAGAAAACAGGTTTTGTATTATTCTTCCTTATCAATGGAAGTACGTACTCGCCCTTGCCATATACTTTCCCAGAACTCGACCAGGGAATAACTTTCCAAACTCAGCTAATGGCATCTTATGAAGGTGGCTTTGTTAATTTTGAGTTCCTAGATCTCCACCCAAGCAATCCTCTCCCGCCTCCCAGGAATTACAAAGTGAGAACGGTCGTTGTTTATGCCGATGATGATAATCTAGCCCGCAGTATTGACCTTAATAACTTTGAGACTGTTGCCAGCACTTTCAAACTTGGCACAAGTTCAAACTTGGCACAAGTAAATTAAAAATAAATACTAATTAAAATATAAAAAACTAAAATGAAGTACATTTACTTGCTTTTTGTTGCCCTCTTCCTTGCATCTTGTGGTGATGATGTGGTCTATCAATATGATTTGGATGCCACGAGCTTTAAGGTCACGATTATATCTGGTGACTGGGCCTTGCTCACCGGTACTGATAATGTCTGGGTGAGTTCGGCGGTAGCACCTGAGATAGATGCTCATGTCGAAGGCGGTGGCTTTGTTCTTTTTTATCTTCTGAGCAATGGTACTCATTCGCCCTTGCCATATACTTTTGCTGAGCTAGATGGCAATGTGACCTATCAAACTCAACTGAGTGCGTCTTATGAGGGTGGCTTTGTTAATTTTGAGTTTTTAAACTTGCACCCAACAGATCCAAGGATTATCACTCCAGGGACTTTTGATGTGAAAGTAGTTGTTGTCCAAGGAGATGAAGATTTGTTTTCTTCGACAAACATTGATCTAAATGATTATTATCAGGTCAAAGAAGCATTTAACCCAAAAGAGATTGAGCTAGAATTAAATTGGTGACCGCAAGAGTAAAGGAAATTATTTGGCATTGGCTAAGTTTTAGATTCGCTTGTTAGAATTTGCTTTATACGAGCGTAAACATTTTCCAGCGACCCGGTGCCGTCGATATGGTGGGCTATTCCTTTGTCGGTGTAATATTTGATTAACGGTTCGGTTTGCCGGGCGTAAACCTTGAGCCTATGGCGAACGGTTTCTTCTTTGTCGTCTTCTCTTTGCAAGAGATCTTCTTTTTCTACGCCGTCCTCTTTGGTGGGCGGATTGAAAGTGAT
>JAJRPT010000025.1 GCA_024280675.1 Bacteroidota bacterium | reverse complement strand
TTTTGGCATGAGTTATGTGTTAATTTGCCCAAAGAATTGGAATTGGAAGAATTAAAACAATGGGCTGGGCAAGAGGAAATTGATTCATTTTTTGAAGCATTTACAATTTGGTGCAAGAATGAAAAAATAAAACTCAAGATTTTGTCCGATGGGTTCGATATTTATATAGATACGATATTGCAAAAAAATAATTTAGCACATCTAAAGAGATACAGCAATAGATTAATTAAAAATAATAATAATGATTTTGAAGCAGTGTTTGACCACGCCTCGGAGTCTTGTCATTGCAAGAGTGCTGTTTGCAAAAGAAATATTTTAATCAACAATTCCAAAGAAAATAGTATTTTAGTATTCATTGGAGATGGAATTTCAGATTTTTGTGTAGCAAGACATTCTGACATTGTGTTTGCAAAGGGACTTCTGGCAAGGCATTGTAACGAAATTAAAATCCCACATTATCCTTACAAATCATTTTTTGATGTTAAAAGAATATTGATTGATATAATTAAAAAAAATACATTGAAACAACGAAACATTGCGATGATAAACAGAAAGCACGCAATAGCTGGCGAATAATCTATGGCAAATATTAAAAGTAAATATCAGTTTTTTAATACTTTATTACTCTTTTTGGCTTTGAGTAGTTTGCTTCATTTGAGTTCATTCTCTCAAGAGCCAGCTTCTATTGAATCTAAGGAAGGGCACCAGCTTATCTATGACAAAATTTCTATTAATGGGCAAAACGTTGATTTTAGTCTCGAAGACAATCTAGTCATGGCACAAGGTGATTCTATTACTTTTTATTATTACTGTAATTTTAATGGACTAGAAAAAAGCCCATTTCTTTTCCGGACAGTTCTCAGAAACGAACAAGATTCTGCAGTTAAGGTATGGAATGAATCCGTTATTCAGTACAGTGACTTGCCAGAGGGTAATTACGAAATTTCGATTAGTGCTTTTGATTTACAGAAGAATTGGGAAACAAGCCCTAAGGTAGTTAAATTTAGGGTTGATGACAGGGAGGTGGAGCTGTTAAAACAAATTGCAATGCTGAAGACAAACTTTTCTTTGGCATCAAGCGAGCTAGATTCGCTAAAGAGTATTCCAGCCCTGGACATTGCTCACCTTACCGATTCTCTTTCCAGCGATTTGGATGGAAGATCTAGAAGCTTTGATTTTATTTCTGCGGGTTTTGGCTTGTTAATTGGTGGAGTTATTTTTGTTTTATTATTTTTCTTTGTGCTTGGTAAAAAATCAAAAAAGGGCGAATCTACAGAAGATGATCCTGTTTCTCAAGGTGTGCAAAATAGGATGAAAGATTTAGAAAAAGAGCGAGAGGTCTTTCAAAAAGAAATTGACGCCTTGCGTGGGCAAATCCAACAAATGCAAGTGCGTAGTTCCGAGATGCAAAAGGAGAATAAAACACTAGAAGAAAGTGTACTCAAGATTTCAAATTCTAAACTTGAAATCGAAGAGTTGCAAAGCCAAAAAGATGATTTGTTTGCCATGTTAATCCATGACATCAAAAATCCAGCAGGGATAATCAAAAGTCTTGTTGAGCTCTTGGTGTCCTATGATTTATCGGCCATTGAACAGCAGGAAATAATCGAAGACATAATGAACACAACCCATAGGATAATGCAGTTGAGTTCTGAAGTTTCTAGGGTTCTTGCCCTTGAGTCAAGTAATTTAGGGCTGGATTTATCCCCTGTCAACATTTACACAATTTCCCATCAAGTGAGCAGAAGGTATGAGGTCAAGGCAAAAGAAAAAGCAATATTCCTGCTTCACGAAGTTCCAGAGGATTTACCAACAGTCGATATTGACAGTTTAAAAATTGACGAAGTAATTTCCAATCTTATTTCTAATGCTATTAAATTTACCCAAAATGGCGGAACTGTGCGAGTAAAAGCAATGCAAAAAGATAATTTGCTTATTATGGAAATTTCAGATAATGGTCAAGGACTCTCTGAATCTGATCTCAAGCTGGCATTCCAAAGAGGTGCCCAGCTTTCGGCTCAACCCACAGGCGGAGAAGTTTCCACAGGTCTTGGTCTTTGGATAGTCAAACGTCTTGTCGAAGCTCATGGAGGAAAGGTCTGGGTCAGGTCTTTTGTGGGCAAAGGTTCAACATTTGCATTTTCTCTATCCTTTAAAAACACCAATTCTTAAATAATCCCTTATTATTTACATTTATTTTCTTAAATTATGAGTCTTAATTGTATCTAATTTAGACAGGAGTATTTGGAAATGAGTGAAAACACGACTCTAAGAAATGAAAATGAGGCTCTAAAAATTGAGAACGAAAGCCTTCGTACCGAACTTGCACAACTACGCTCTCAAGTAGACCGAATGCAGGACAGGTCTTCTGATTTGAAAGTGGCAAACAAGGAATTGTCCTCTGCCATCAACAAACTTCAAAATAAGCAATCAAAACTAGAGGATCTCCAGTCACAGAAAGACGATCTCTTTGCGATGCTTATCCACGACATTAAAAGTCCAGCAGGAATAATCAAAAGCCTTGTTGAGCTTCTTAAATCCTATGATCTTTCGGCTCAAGAGCAAGCCGAAATCATTGAAGATTTGATTATCACTACCCAGAAGATAGTATCACTATCGAACGAAATCACCAGAGTATTGTCTTTAGAAACTGGAAACCTGCGAATTGATTATGATAATATTGATATGAATATGGTGCTCGATGATGTTTTCCATCGCTTCGGGATTTTGGCCGCCGAGAAGGGATTACGCTTTAATAAAAATTACAAAGAATTGCCCACCATCTGGGCCGATCACGCAAAAATTGACGAAATAATGTCCAACTTAATTTCGAATGCAATAAAGTATACCGACGACGGAGGGCAGGTTTCTATCGAAGCAAAGCAATCAGGTTCTGCCATTTTGATTAGCATACGTGACACTGGGCAAGGGCTTAGTATTGATGATTTAGAAAAAGCATTCAAAAAAGGTGCACAGCTCTCGGCCACTCCAACTGCGGGCGAATCATCGACAGGTCTTGGGCTTTGGATAGTGAAAAAATTGGTTGAATGCCACAATGGGAAAGTTTGGATACAATCTACCCAAGGAGTGGGTTCTACTTTCTCAGTTTCCCTTCCTATCGACAAGGGGGCTAGCTCTGGCATTATCCTAAACAAATAGCAAACAAGAATCATTATGAATATAGAATTGCTTTTTATTGGTGGTGTGGCCGACATTCTTTATTCTGTTTGCAGAAGGTGTCGAGAGTATTTTCAAGCAAGTGAAATTTATATTTTGGCTGGTGATGAAAAACAATAATTTCCTCTATCAGGTGCAAAGAATCACCTCTGCTACAAAAGCTGAACTTACAGTTATCGCAGTTATTATTACTGGTCTTTTGATTGGGCTTACCGTAAATTATTTTGACCCGCAAAGAATGACACCCGAACAAAAGAATCAGATAATCGCAGTCTTTGACAGTCTTGCGATTGCTTCTGAGCAAGAATTCAGTGGTCCTTTCCCAAACGAGGGTTTTGGCAATGACAAAATAAATATTAACCGTGCGTCTGTTCTTCAGCTCAGGAAAATTCCTGGTATTGGTATAAAAACAGCCAAAGGTATTATTGAGTACAGGAAATCTAGTGGCACATTTTCTTCTGCTTCTGACATTATGAATGTGCGGGGGATTGGCAAGAAGAAATTTGAATTATTCAAAGATTACATTGAAGTGAAATGAAAAAAACGATTTGTCTTTAGCCCAGGACAAATGAATGCGTTTTTCATTAGGGAATATCAGAATTATTTTAGAATTTTGAATTTATAAACAAGACAAATTGAAAGAAAGTATATGAAGAGAACAGATTTTTACGATATTCACATTGGTTTGGGTGCTAAAATGGTTGATTACGCAGGCTTTCGTATGCCTGTGCAATACCAAAAAGGAATAATTGCCGAACACAAAGTTGTAAGAGAAAAAGTTGGACTATTCGATGTCAGCCACATGGGTGAGTTCAAGATCGTGGGTGCTGGTGCACTAGCCTTTATTCAGAGGATGACCATCAATGACATTGAAAAACTAGAAAAAGGGGACGCACAATATTCGGCAATGTGCTACCCAGATGGTGGCATTGTCGATGACCTTCTCATCTACAATATGGGTGGTGATGGGTATATGCTAGTTGTCAATGCGGCCAATTTGGAGAAAGATTTTGCTTGGCTAATGGAAAATTCTGCTGGATATGATATTGAGCTTTCTAATATTTCTGATGAGGTTCATCTTCTTGCCGTCCAAGGACCAAAAAGTTTGGACGCATTAAAAAAATTGACTGAGATCAACTTGCAGGCAATTCCTTTCTATAAATTCAGAGAAGGGATGCTCTTGGGAGAACATTGTTTAATTTCCAGAACTGGTTACACGGGTGAGCTTGGGTTTGAAATTTATTTCAGAGGGGACAAGCAAAAAGCTGAACTAATTTGGAATGGGATAATGAGCGGTGGTGAGGAATTTGGCATCGAGGCAGTGGGTCTGGGCGCGCGAGAT
>JAJRPT010000024.1 GCA_024280675.1 Bacteroidota bacterium | reverse complement strand
GTTGTGGGAGAGCTTACTATTTTTCCCTCTAGCAAAAGCAACACTCGTTTCTAAATTACTTGAATTAGCTCCAGATTTATTTAAAGATACAAGCTCGCTTGCAAGTCCGCTATTATTTTGCTCAATAATTTCCGTGCTTATATTTTGTTCTTGTGCAATATTTTCTTTGGCTTGCTCTTTTGTTAAATCGGGGGCAAATACTCCACCAACCCAAAGGGAAATAGTAGTAACGACGGTTGCCACAGTGGCAGTGAGTGCGGGCCAGAATGCTTTTTGTGAAAGCATTTTTGCCCAGAAGCCAATTGCCTGGGAGCCAGCACCTGTTAAAATTGCAAGATCAATTCCAATAACTCCAAATATTGCGGCCGTAGTCGCAAGGGGAGGCTTAAGCGTTTTAGAATCACTCCCAATTGCCTCACGGATTTTTAATTCCTCTTCCATTTGAGTTTTTAGCTCTGGATTGTCCTCTATTATCTTCTGCAACTCAGCGGACTCGCCCTTGCTTAGCTCACCGTCAAGCATGTGGGTGATTTTCTGGGAATTATTATATTGTTGGAACTCATTCATTGATTCAGTTTTTCATCTTAGCATCTGTTGAAAAATAACAGATTTTATATAATTTATTTTTTATTCGTAAAACATCAAAGTATCTGACCACTATTCTTGGGAACAAACATCTTCTTTAAATATTTCAAACCATCCCCACCAGCATTGACCATAACAATAATTATTGACAAAAGTTACAAAAAAACTTAGGATTTATCCAAATCCTTAATGTATGGAGTTAGTATTTCTCGCAATTTTTGTTTGGCACGGTAGATCCTGACCTTAATATTTGCCACCGACTCATCGGTCAAATCTGCAATCTCCATATAGCTAAGACCATCGTATTCTCTGAGGACGAATACCTCTCTGTATTTTTCTGGAAGCGTGTCAATTGCATCTTTTATTAGCTCGAGAAGTTCTTTCTTGTCTTGCCGTTCATCTTCTTTTTCTACCCTCATGTATTCTTCATAGCTGAGATGACTTTTTTCTTTGCGAAGGTGATTGACAGACAAATTGCGTGCGATACGAAGAATGAAGGCTGGCACGTTGGTCATTATTCGCTCCGATTCGGCAGATTTAAAAAAGCGTACAAAGGTATCTTGAAAGACATCCCTTGCCGGCTCTTCCGAACCAAGGAAGCGACGACAATACGCAAAAACTCTTGGCGAGTGCCTCGAATAGAGTTCTGAAAAAGCTTCCTGGTGACCATCGCCCTTCTTTTGCATAATCAGAAAAAGTTCGACATCGCTATATGTTTCAAAGTCTTTAACCATAATTTAGCTTTTGCAAAAGCTATTCAATTATTCCTGTTTTGTAATTTCTGTCTGTTTGCCAACACTACAATTTTTAGTGTAAATAGAGTTTGAGAACAATCCTAATAGGCAAAAGTTACAATTTAATTATAAAAGTTTATAAGTTTTCTAAAACTAATATTTCGTAATTGAAAATATAATAGAAGCAAGTACAATATTTCAGTAATTCTTTCGTATATTTGTAAAATTTTTTACGTAATTTATAAAAAAAAGGATTTAGAGAAATATGGCTTTACAACCCTTACACGACAGGATTCTGGTGCGTCCAGCCCAACCAGAGCAAACGACTGCAGGCGGCATTATCATCCCAGATACTGCTAAAGAAAAACCACAAGAAGGTGAAATCATCGCAATCGGAACAGGTAGAACCACCGAAGATGGGAAATTAATTCCAATGAATGTATCCATTGGCGACAATATTATGTATGGTAAATATGGCGGAACAGAGATAACGGTAAATGGCGAAGACTTGCTTATAATGAAAGAAAGTGACGTGTACGCAATTATTAAGTAGCTGAATTAACGAAACGGCAGAGCGGTTTAAATTAAAGACACACGAAGTGTGTGTGTGAGGCTGGAGTTACGGGATTGATGGGAAAATAATATTATTAATTAAAAAAAAGAATGAATAAACTATGGCAAAAATCATAAAATATGATGTAGAAGCTCGAACGGGCTTAAAATCTGGTGTTGATCAACTGGCCAACGCCGTAAAAGTAACATTGGGTCCAAAGGGTCGCAATGTAATTATCGACAAGAAATTTGGTGCACCGACTGTCACCAAAGACGGAGTGACAGTGGCAAAAGAGATAGAACTAGAAGACCCACTTGAGAATCTTGGTGCAAACATGGTTCGTGAAGTTTCTTCGAAGACATCTGATATAGCAGGTGATGGAACGACAACGGCAACAGTTTTGGCACAAGCAATTTATGCCGAAGGTCTTCTCAATGTAACTGCTGGAGCAAACCCAATGGACTTAAAGCGTGGGATTGACTTGGCTGTGGGCCAAGTTGTTGAATTGCTTCAAGAAATTTCTAAACCAGTTGAGGACAACTCAACTATTGCCCAAGTAGGTTCAATTTCTGCCAATAATGATTCGGAAATTGGAGGCTTGATTGCAAAAGCAATGGAAATTGTAGGAAAAGATGGGGTCATCACAGTTGAAGAAGCAAAAGGAACCACAACAGAGCTGGAAACAGTTGAAGGAATGCAGTTTGACAGAGGCTACCTTTCGCCCTATTTCATCACAGATGCTGACTCAATGGAATGCGTAATGGAAGATCCATATATTTTAATATACGACAAGAAAATCAGTTCAATCAAAGAAGTTCTTCCTGTATTGGAAAAAGTCTCTCAGGCAGGTCGTCCGCTTATCATCGTTGCCGAAGATCTTGAAGGCGAAGCACTTGCAACATTAGTTGTGAATAAGCTTCGTGGAACTTTGCGTATTGCAGCAGTCAAAGCACCTGGTTTTGGAGATAGACGCAAAGCAATGTTGGAAGATATTGCAGTATTGACAGGCGGGACAGTAATTGCGGAAGAAAAAGGTTACAAGCTCGATTCTGCAGAACTTTCTCAACTTGGATCTGCAAAACGAGTTGTTATAGACAAAGATAATACAATCATCGTCGATGGTGCGGGTGAGCAAGATTCAATCAAAGCCCGGGTAAACGAAATCAAAAATCAAATTGATAAATCAACATCTGAATACGACACTGAAAAACTACAAGAACGCCTTGCAAAACTTGCAGGCGGAGTTGCGGTATTAAAAATTGGTGCTGCGAGCGAAGTTGAGATGAAAGAAAAGAAAGCTAGAGTTGATGACGCTCTTCATGCCACTCGTGCTGCAGTCGAAGAGGGAATTGTCCCTGGGGGCGGAGTGGCTTATTTCCGTTCTCTATCTTCACTTGACAGACTCGAGGGCGAGAATGCTGATCAAAAAGTCGGCGTAGACATCATTCGCCGAGCGATTGAATCACCACTTCGTCAAATCGTTGCGAACGCAGGCGAAGAAGCATCAGTCATTGCCAACGAAGTCCGCAAAGGCACTGGTGCTTACGGCTTCAATGCCAGCACAGCAGAATATGGCGATATGTTCGAGATG
>JAJRPT010000023.1 GCA_024280675.1 Bacteroidota bacterium | reverse complement strand
TAATTTATTGTAATGGTGGGTCTTGCGATCTTTCTCATAAACTTGCCGAAGATATGTCGTTGGCTGGCTACGAAAATATTTTCATATTCGTCGGCGGGTGGGAAGAGTGGGAGGCAAAAGGAGGCAAAAGGAGGCAAAAGGAGGCAATGAATAATTTTATTCTACACTCCAGAGATAATAGTTGAAGTGCTTTAGGCTTTTTTTAGAGCATAAGAAAGAGATTTCCAGATGGTCAGAATTGAGCCTAGAATAATAAACCCACCCCAAATATAATTTGGCAAGAAAAGATATTGCTCCATGACGGCTGTGTCTGAGTTCATAGTTTCACCACCAACTGTCCCGTGGCTCATCATCAGGTAATCGATTGACAAATATACACTTAAACAAGATTGCACACCTAGAAATATTAGTGTATAACGTTGAAACTGGCGATTGCCTTTCAAAGCAATAAAAGATGTGAGTATGCCAAAGCCAATCACAACTGGAATGCCAAACCATGAACGAACCCAATAAATTGCCGAAATAAAGAGGACTGCACTCAGAATATAGAGTGCGACTTTCGTCCATTTTTCTTTTGCCGAAGCGATAATGCAAATTGCTCCAGCAATGGTAGGACCCATGGGACCAGCTCCCGCAACGGCAGCCTTTCCAAAGTCACCCAAGAACAAGGAACCGCTCCAACGTGCAAGACCAGAGCCATTTGAATTAATCTCTAAATCAATGAAGCTGCCACCAAGAATTAATGCCATCAGCCCATGCCCCATCTCGTGAAACCAAGTGCCAAGCACGGTGAAAGGATAAAGAATAAGCCTGCCAATGTCTGTTTGCCACATTGCCACAGTGACAATAGATATGGCAATTATTACAAGAAGGAGCTTATTTCCACTGGTCATTTTCATTTATGGAGCAAGCCTAAATCTTGTCCATAAATTATTACTTAGTTCATAGACTATTCGGTCGTGAAGGCGGCTTTCACGACCTTGCCAAAATTCAAAATATTCTGGAACAAGGACTTTCCCACCCCAATTCGCTGGACAAGCTACATTTTCTGGATATTTCTTTTTAGCATCTTCGACAGCTTTTTCTAGCTCTTGACGATTATTAATTTTCTGTGACTGAACAGAAGCGTGTGCTCCAATCTGGCTCAGATAAGGACGGGTCTTGAAATAATCTTCGGATTCTTCTCTTGAAATATTATGAATATAACCGTTAATTTTCACTTGGCGAGCAAGTCTGTCCCAATAAAACAAGAGAGAAGCTCTGCCGTCTTGTTTCAATTCTTGAGATTTTGAACTGTCATAATTTGTGTAGAAAACGAAGCCTTCTTTGTTTATCTCCTTGAGCAAGACAATGCGTGCCTGTGGTTGTTTACGAGCGTCTACGGTGGCAAGAGTCATGGCATTTGGATCAAGGATTCCAGCTTGCAGTGCCTCACTCATCCAGATTTTAAATTGAGCAAGTGGATCTGGATTAAGCAAGTCTTCTGAAAAATCTTCATTTCCATGGTAATCACGTCTCAGATCTCTGATTTCTTCTTTCATAACTTCCTCATAACGATACTTGATAAAACAAAAGCTGGTCTTACAAAAAAGACCAGCTCAAAATTATCAAACTATTAATTATATTCTATAGAATATTAACAAGAATATTAATAATTTATTGCCCAACGTGAGATTTATAAGCCTCTACATCCATTAGTGAGTCTAGTTCTGAGGGTATTTCCATCTCTATTTTAATCATCCATCCGGCACCATAAGGGTCGGAATTAACAAGCTCTGGGTCATCATTTATGTTTAAATTTATTTCGGTAACCGGTCCAGAAATGGGGGACAGGAGATCGGCCACAGTTTTCACCGCTTCAATAGTGCCGAATTCTTCGCCCTTTGTTACATTTTCAAGACCTTCTTCAATATCTACAAAAACTACATCACCCAGCTCAGATTGTGCGTGATCGGTGATACCAATCGTTGCTATGTTGCCTTCTACTTTAATCCATTCGTGATCGTCTGTGTATTTTAGCCCACTAGGAAAGTTCATTTATTTTTTCTCCAAATTGTTTTACTTTATTTACTGTTTTATTTTCATTTTTTTTAAATCACTCAGAAATCCCACTTTCGCCAATCATTACGTTCTAAATATTTAGTGTCAAAATTACCAGAAATAAAATCAGGGTTTTTCATCATTTGTTTGTGAAAAGGAATTGTTGTTTTTATTCCCGGTCCTTCAATCACCATTTCGCTCAAGGCTTGGTGCATTTTCGATATTGCCTCATGTCGTGTCCAAGCCGTGGCAATAACTTTTGCAATCATTGAATCATAATGCGGTGGGATAGAATAACCAGCATAAATGTGCGAATCAATGCGAACACCACGCCCACCAGGAAAATGAAGCGACTCAATAGTCCCTGGGCAAGGACGGAAATCGTGATAAGGGTCTTCGGCATTTATCCTACATTCAATAGAGTGAAGGCGAGGAGCTTCTTGCTTATAATGAAGTTTTGCGCCCGCTGCGATTCGGATTTGCTCTTTGATAAGATCCACACTCAAAGATTCTTCGGTCACGCAATGCTCAACCTGAATTCTAGTGTTCATCTCCATAAAATAAAAATTCTCATCCTTATCAAACAAATACTCAATCGTACCTGGACCAACATAATTGACCGAAGCCGCTCCAAGTATTGATGCTTTTCCCATTTCCTCTCTTTTTTTAGCACTTAAAACTGGAGATGGTGCCTCTTCTATTAATTTTTGGTTACGACGTTGAATTGAGCATTCTCGCTCGTTAAAGTGCATTATGTTCCCATGCTTGTCGCCCATGACTTGAATTTCGATATGGCGTGCATCTTCGATAATCTTTTCGATATAAAGATCTGGATTACCAAATCCAACTTCGGCTTCTGTGCGAGCGGTCAGAAATGCCTTCTCTAATTCACCAGGCTCGTAGACGAACCGCATTCCTTTTCCGCCACCGCCTGCAACTGCTTTTAGCAACAACGGAAATCCAATTTCACCAGCTACCCTCAAAGCATCTTCGTAAGTTTTCACAACACCCACCGAACCAGGAACAACTGGAACTCCAGCCGCCCTCATCGTTTCTTTGGCAACCGATTTGTCACCCATTTTACTGACTGCCAAGACCGATGGCCCGATGAAATTAATGTCATGCTTCTCACATATTCTGATAAATTCTGCACTTTCTGCCAAAAAACCATAACCTGGATGGATGGCATCGGCATTTGTTACCTCGGCAGCAGAAATCAGATTGGGTATCTTGAGATATGAATCTTTGCCAGAAGCAGGCCCAATGCAAACGGCTTCGTCTGCAAAACGTGTGTGGAGTGAGAGCTTGTCGGCTTCTGAATATACGGCGACTGTTTTAATGTTCAATTCCTTACAAGCCCGAATGACTCTAAGTGCAATTTCACCACGATTAGCTATTAATATTTTTTTTATCATTGAAAGTTCCTAATCAGCCTTAATTAAATACAGAACTTGACCATACTCAACAGGATTGCCGTCGCCCAGCAATATCCGCTCGATTGTTCCAGCCACATCACTCTCGATTTCGTTCATTAGCTTCATTGCCTCGATTATGCAGAGGGTTTGTCCGACTTTGACACTGTCTCCAACTTTGACAAAGGGAGAGGAATCGGGCGAAGGTGATTGATAGAATGTTCCAACAATGGGGGAGGTGACCTCATGTAAATTAGATTTATTATTATCTTGGGCTTCCTCCTCATTTGTACCAGTGGCAACTAGCTGACTTGGAGTTGGTGAACTAAATTGCGGGATTGCTCCAGTCTGAGGAGCAACAAGCTGAGTGCTTGCCACAATGGGTTCAATCTTTTTCGAAAGGAATATTCTAGTTCCTTCCTCTTCAATCTCAAGCTCATTTAAATTACTTTCATCAAGCAATTTTACAAGTGTTTTTAAATATTTTATATCCATAGAATTTTTCCCTTTAGAATTTTTCAGTATCAAATTAATGTTTAGCCAGTTTTAGTTTTTCACCCGCTCGATATATGTTCCCAACGAAGTGTCTACTCTGATTTTATCACCTTCATTGATGAACAAAGGCACGGTGACTTTTGCACCTGTCTCAAGTGTTGCTGGTTTCATCACATTGGTTGCCGTGTCGCCCTTGATGCCAGGTTCTGTATGTGATATTATTAGGTTTACATGAGATGGAATTTCGATTGAAAGTATTTTCTCACCTTCGAACATCAGTGATACGTTCTCGTTTTCCTTCATATAAAGATATTGGTCGCCAACCATTTCTTTTGGCAATGTGACTTGCTCATAAGTGTCATTGTTCATAAAGGCGTATCCCTCACCGTCTTTGTAGAGATATTGATATGCGTGACGCTCTATTCTGACAAGTTCAACCGATTCGCCCGAACGGAATTTATGCTCTGCCTTTGAGCCTGTGAGTAAGTTGCGCAACTTTAGTTGGTAGAACGCTCCACCCTTTCCTGGTTTGCGAAACTCAACATAATCCACTGCGTAATTGTCTTTATTATATTTTATTACATTACCGCTCTTTACTTCGTTAATCGATGCCATTTAGATTTCTCTGCTATTTTATAATTGTTTAGCTACAAAGATATAATCTAAGACTCTGAGAAACAACTTTTTTTTACTAATATGTAATCCTGTGAAAATGAAATCCGAGAATATTGAAACTTACCTGTCCGATGCTTCTAATTATACTGGAAAAGCCGAAGGTGTCTATTCGCCGAATAATCTGAGCCAACTACAGGATATTATAATAAAATGTGCGATAGAAAACACTCCCGTCACTTGCCAAGGAGCTAGAACTGGGCTGACAGGATCTGGTGTCCCAGACTTGGGTGTGGTGATTTCATCTGAGAATTTGAATAAAATTAGTTTTGACGGGAAAACTAAAAAAGTGAACTGTGCTTCTGGTGTGATTCATAGAGACTTAGACATGTTCCTAGGAAATAAAGGACGCTTCTTTCCGCCCAACCCAACCGAAACCTTCTCGACGATTGGAGGAAATATCGGCACAAATGCCTCTGGGTCAAGAACTTACAAATATGGAGCAATGAGAAATTGGGTGAGTGCTTTGTCTATTGTTTTGCCAAATGGTGAAATTTTGAGATTAAATAGGAGGGATGCCTCACAAAAATCAAAAAATGGTCAAATTATTTTAAGAAGTGGTGCCAGAGCAAGCTACAAGATAAATGTAAGCGATATTGGTATGCCCAAACTCAAACATGCGGCAGGTTACTTTCTCAGAGAAGAAATGCACGCAATTGATTTGTTCATCGGAGCCGAAGGGACGCTTGGCTTTATTTATGAAACAGAGCTTGATACATTAGCTCTGCCAAGTGAAGTGATTGGCTTGATTATATTCTTTGATGAGAAAAATGCTATGCTAGATTTTGTAGAATCTTTGCAAAAAGGAAAAAGTAATGAATGCCCCGACCCCAGGCTAATTGAATATTTTGGAGAGAATGCACTGGGCATCTTGCGTGATTTTTATCCTCAAATCCCAAAAAATTCAGTTGGTGCAATTTGGACAGAAGAAGAAGTTGGCAAAGGAGATGATCTTGACGAGATCTTGGAGAGGTGGATGGAATTAATTTCTGAGCATTCTGGTCTCAAGGATGAGACTTGGACTGCACTTGATGAGAAAGAACACAGATTCTTTGCTGAGTTTAGACATAAACTACCGGAAGAGGTTTATGAGAATTTGGCGAACTCATCAATGCAAAAAATTGGAACAGACGCAGCCGTGCCACGGGATAAGTTTAGAGATTATTACCGCTGGCTCTATAAGAAATTAAATGAAATGAATATGCCGTATCTAGTTTTTGGTCATATTGGCAACTCTCACCTTCATGCCAATGTGTTCAGTGAAAATGATGAGCAGATGAGACGAGCAAAAGAGTTCTACTCAGAACTAATTACCCAGACAATCGGGCTCGGAGGAACCGTCTCGGCAGAACATGGGATTGGGAAAATCAAAAAAGAATATTTGCTGGAAATGTTTGGCGAGGAAAGTGTTGAAATTATGAAAAAAATTAAACTCATTTTTGACCCAGAAAATATTTTTGGACGTGGGAATTTGTTTTAGCAATTTTAAATTCAGTAAAAATGAATTTTAATAAAAAGAATAATAATTATGAAGCGTATCAAATCAAAAATATCTACTAAATCTACAGAATTCAAATCAAATGTAATTGCATCCAAAAAAATAATTGCCCAGCTAAAAGAAAATCTTGAAAAAACCAAGCTAGGCGGATCTGAGAAATCTCGAAAAAGACACGAGAGCCGTGGAAAACTTCTTGTTCGGGACAGAATAAAAGCATTGATTGACAAAAATTCTCCACTTTTAGAATTTTCTACACTTGCGGCCAATCGAATGTATGGTGGGGCAGCACCTTCTGCTGGTGTGGTGACGGGAATTGGATTGATAAACGGACGAGAGTGTATGATTATAGCAAATGACGCAACTGTCAAGGGCGGGACATATTTCCCGATGACAATCAAAAAACACGTCCGTGCCCAGCGAATTGCACACAAAAATCATCTGCCCTGTATTTACCTTGTTGATTCTGGAGGAATTTTCCTGCCCGAACAAGCAGAGACTTTTGCCGATAAAGATTACTTTGGGAATATCTTCTATAACCAGGCTCGTCTTTCCGCCGATGGAATCCCACAGATTGCGGTCGTGATGGGATCTTGTACGGCTGGTGGGGCTTATGTACCAGCCATGAGCGATGAGGTTGTGATGGTGAAAAACCAAGCTACAATATTCATTGGAGGACCCCCGCTTGTCAAGGCTGCCACTGGAGCAGATGTCACTGCCGAAGAGCTGGGAGGTGCCGATGTTCACTCAAAAATCTCTGGTGTATCCGATCATCTGGCTTTGAATGACAAAAATGCACTTCAAATTTGTCGTGACATTGTAGAGAATTTTGGGTTTAATGAAAAGCAAAATATTGGACGAGCCCAAACCGAAGAGCCATATTATAATCCAGAGGAAATTTACGGAATTATCCCCGAAAATCTGAAAACCCCGTTTGACGTACGAGAAATTATTGCCAGAACGGTGGACGGCTCCCGTTTCCAAGAATTCAAAGAAAATTACGGCACAACACTTGTCACTGGTTTCGCAAGAGTGATGGGCTATCCGGTTGGTATAATTGGAAATAACGGCGTTATATTTGGAGAGTCTGCACAAACAGGTGCTCATTTTGTGGAGCTTTGCAATCAGAGAAATATTCCACTTGTTTTCTTGCAAAACATTACAGGCTTCATGGTCGGCAAAGAATATGAACATTCAGGAATTGCGCGAGATGGTGCAAAGCTTGTCCACGCAGTGGCAAATGCTCGTGTACCCAAATTTACATTCATCATTGGTGGCTCCTATGGAGCGGGCAATTACGCAATGTGTGGGCGTGGATTTGACCCGAATCTTTTATTCATGTGGTCGAACGCAAGAATATCTGTGATGGGTGGTGAGCAGGCGGCTGGCGTTCTGACCGACGTGAAAATTCGCCAACTTGAAAAAGAAGGCAAAAGACTCACCGATGATGAAAAACAAGAAATTCGCCAACCTATTTTAGATAAATATGAGGAACAAGCCTCGCCCTATTATTCTACGGCTAGAATCTGGGACGATGGAGTCATCAGTCCACTTGACACACGCATTGTTCTGGCTCTTGGGATTTCGGCATCTCTTAATGCACCAAAAGAAGAGGGGGGCTTTGGTATTTTTAGGATGTAGTAATCGTAGTTGGTTGTCATTCCTGGCGAATGCAGGAATCTCCTGAAAAGTAATTGTTTAATAAAATATAAATGAAGGTGTATAATATGGAAAATTTAAGTGCAATATCAGCTGCCATTTTGGTTCTAATAACTGCTTACTATACTTATTTGACAAATAAGATATTGAAAAGTCAAAAAGAGAGTAATGAAGAATTATTCAGGCCATATATTGTTATGGATTTTGTTATTACTGGCATGATATTCCAAATATATATCAAGAACATTGGGAAAAGACCAGCATATAATTTAAATATAGAACCGAGTAATTCATTTAGTGAATTTATAGCTAAGGGTATTGACATCACTCCTTTTTTGGCACAACATAGTATTTTTCCACCAAATGAGAAAAAGAAGTTTTTTCTTAATAGAGTTGATAATCTTTCAAATGCAATAAGTGATAAAAAGATTAATTCATCAATACATTTTAAGATTTCTTATAACTATAAAGGTAAAAAGGATAAGATAACCGAGGATATTGATTTTAATCTAGAAAACATGTTAAAACAAAAAGGTATTATAAACAAATACACTATTGACTATATTATTGAGGGAGCTGGTTATTTAGGTAAAATTAATAAGAACCTAGAAAACATTGCAAAGAGTATCAAGAATAATAATTAAGAAAATAACAATGTTGAGTTAAGTTCTAATAATAACAGCATTATCTTTAAACATCTCATATAAAGAGTATGTTGTATCGGAAATCAGCATAGCTATAAACCATTGCTTCAGCGTTGTTTTACTATTTTGCAAGTTTTTTGAATAAGCAAACCAATT
>JAJRPT010000022.1 GCA_024280675.1 Bacteroidota bacterium | reverse complement strand
TGGGTTTGGATAGTCTGAATATTTTTTGGAGGATATTTTTACTCTGTTCATCAGAAAAAAGCCATTACTTTCACCAGGTGTGATTTCCAGCCCAGATTTCCTCATTGCCGAAATAACTGAAGGGTAAACCGAGGTGGGTTCGGTTCCGCCAGAGAATATTTCAAAATGATTAAGCCCAAAATACTCAGCTGTCGCCAATGCCCAGACTTGTGCAAAGATACTTCGGCGGGAGTTATGAGTACAAATAAATATTATCTTTTTTATATTATTTTTTACAATTAGATCATAAACTTCATTCAACTCTTCTTTTCGAGTAGAAGAAATTGTATCTTTGTCTGAGATAAACGTTTCAATATTTTGAATTAATCTTCCATCCATAAAAAGCAAAGCTAATGATTTATCAAGATGGTTGATTCACAAAAATATTAAGTCTAGCTTTATCGCATATTTTTAATACATTTCACTGGTTCCTAAATGAAAAAGTTCCTTGTTCTAAGCCTTGTTGTTTTTTCTATTTCTAATTTCGTCACCTTTGCCGGTGGTTTTGTCTTTGGAATTGATCCAGCTTTCATCTTTGATTTCAGATCTCAACAGACAGAAATGACAAGCATGGGTGATGATGACTTTTATTATGACTATGACGGTAATAGGTTTTTTAGAGGAGGTGATTTTGGAAGACTTATGGTTTATCAGATGGACGACTATGGAACCGATGGCGGAGCTTATGTGGGGTATAGATTTGAGAATCTCTTAGGTTCAGCTTATGGTTTAATGCCATACTTGTCTTATAAACGTTCAGAATTTTCATACTCTTGGGTCGGTAACGAAATTGTGGATAATAATTCTGGAGTAGTTATTTTTAATGACATGGTGTTTGAATCCGAGACAGTGATTAACACAATTGGGCTTGGTCTAAAGTTTTGGTTTTTGAGTTCAGATGATATTCAGGCATTTGCAAACTTCCAATATTTAAAACCAATTTTTACTGGAGAAAGGATAGTGACTGATCTCACCTTTTCTCAAGACGAAAAGGAAAGACTTGCGTCTACCAATAAAACCTTCGAATCAGTAAGTATGTCCTCTTATGAAATTTCACTTGGTGCTGAGTATTTCTTCACAAAAAGTTTTAGCCTCGGAGCTGAGTATGGAATAAGAATTAATAATATAGATTGGACTTACTTTGGCAAGGATTATTACCAAGATCCTGACTCTGGTATGCCCATCCTTTACGACACTGAAAACGCTTATTCTCTAAGTGCAAAACCAACATTTGCACGACTGACATTGAATTTTTATTTCTAAACTATTTAAGTAACAAATATTGCTCTAAACCGTTATTGAATTTATGAAAAGAATTATTTATTTGTTGCTTGCATTTTTTCTTGCTGGAGTCTTGTACTCTGCCACACCAGAAAGCTCGGCCAAACTTGCCAGACTCAAATACGGTGGAGGTGGGGATTGGTATAATGACCAATCATCTGAGCATAATTTATTGGAATATGTCAAAAAGCAAACTAATATTATAATTGACTCACGTTACCAGTTTGTTGATATTTCCTCCGATGAACTCTTTGAGTATCCAATGATATTTCTCACTGGTCATGGGAATGTCAATTTCTCCACCGAAGAAGCACGCAGACTAAGAGCATATCTTGACAGTGGTGGCTTTCTCTACATTGATGATGATTATGGCTTGGATCCATACATCCGAAAAGAAATGAAGAAAGTATTCCCAAGCAAAGAATTTGAAACAGTCAAAAGTTCACATGGAATATTTTCATCTCATTTTAATTTCCCAGATGGTGTTCCAAAAATACATGAGCATGACGACAAATTGCCTGTGGCTTACTCGATAAATCAAAATGGACGGATGTGCGTCTTCTACACCTTCGAGTCGAACCTTGCCGACGGCTGGGCAGATGCCGATGTGCACAAAGACAGTCCCACAAAAAGAGAACTCGCACTCAAAATGGGTACGAACATTATCGTCTGGGCTTTAACAAACTAAATTATCTATGAACTACACAAAATCATATCAATTATTAATTACAAAATTAAATAATTTCAGAAGAAACGAATCGCTAAATAATCTTATAATTTCTATCTCAAAGTGGACAATATTTTTATTTTCAATTCTAATAACCATCTCTTTTGTTGAACTAAGTGCCAGAGGAGACAGCCAGTTTCGTTTCCTTTTATTTACTTCTTTGTTAGTCATCACAGGTCTTTCACTTCTTTTATTGATTGCAAAACCAATAATTAATTATTTTAATATTGGGAACAAAATACAAGTAACGGATTTAGCATTAAGAATTGGCAATTCATTCTCGGAAATAAAAGACCGCATGAGTAATGCTATTCAACTCTTTCCGCTTGTGAGCAAATCTAATTCTGATAATGATCTTGCCTTGCTTGCCTTTAATGATATTTGGAAAAATGTCGAGCCACTGGATTTAAATAAGATAATCGACAAGAAGAAGAAAAATAAATGGCTTTTGAAATCTTCTTTTTCTGTAATTCTAGCATTGATTCTTTTGAATTTTAATATCTTTGGTTTGGGTTCTTCATTTTCTAGGGTGATGGATTATGATACTTCTTATTTACCACCTATACCTTTTACTTTGGAGATGAGTGGCGGTGATATTTCTGTTCTTCGTGGTGATGATGTAGAAATTATTGTTAGTGGAAAAGGTGATTTACCCTCGAAGATCAATCTCAATTTGAAGGAAGAAAAGCAAGACAAATTCGACCAAATTAGTCTCAGCTCAAATGATGACTCGACTTTCATCTACACTTTCAAATCAATAAAACACTCCTATGAGTTGATGGCAAGTGCAAATTTTCTTACTCAGACTATTAAGACTAAATCCCTTAATATCAGAGTATTAGACAGACCACTTGTCAAATCTTTTTTGGCATCATTACGCTCTCCAAGATATACAAAATTGAGAAATATCTCAGTCAGTGACTCCCGTCCAGATTTTTCGGCAATGCAAGGATCTGTATTTTCTTTCGAGCTAAATTCCAGCAAAGAAATAGACTCTGCATTCTTTATTTTTGAACCCACTCAGAGTTTCTCAAGAGAAATAACTCTCGATACTTTAGTGCTTGCCTTGGAAAGTGATGGCTTTATTGCCAGTGGAAAGGTAGAAATAAATTATTCTGGAAATTATTATTTTAAGATTAAGGATAAAGACGGGATCGAAAATCTAAACCCTATCAAAAATAAAATTATTGCACAAGTTGATGAATATCCAGAAGTTGAATTAATCCAGCCCAGCATGGATTTGACACTCTCAGACGATTTGATACTAGCACTCAGAGCAAGTGCCAATGATGATTTTGGAGTAAGCAAAGTAAGTCTAGGGTATAGGCTCAGTTACTCAAAATACACTGAACCCGATACAGACTTTACGTCGATAGATATTCCTATATACAGCAATGACTTACCGCTAGAACTTAATTATATTTGGGACTTAAATGATTTGGGGATTAGTCCAGAGGATAATTATGAATTTTTTGTTGAAGTCTGGGACAATGACGGCTACTTGGGAAGTAAGTCGGCACGGAGCAAACTGATTTCGGTCAGGCTGCCGTCACTCCAAGAAGTTTTTGCCGAATCTGAAGATAAGCAAAAGGGGATTCAAAAAGAACTTACCAAACTAGCAAAAGAATCACAAGAACTAAAGAATGAAATCGAAGAGTTAAGGCACGATCTGAGAAAGAATCACAAGAAGAAAAAACTAGACTGGGAGGAGAAAAAACGTGCAGAAAATATTAATCGCAAAAAAGAAGAGCTAAAAGAAAAAGTTGAAGAACTTTCCGAAAAACTAGAACAATCAACAGAAAAATTAGAAGAAAATAATTTGCTCTCACCAGAAACTTTGCAAAAATATAAAGAACTTCAAGAGCTGATGAAAGAGATTTCGACCGAAAACATGAGGCAAGAATCTAAGAAAATCAATGATGAACTAGAGAAAATGTCCCCCAAAGAATTACAAAAATTACTCGAGAAACAAAAATTCTCCGAAGAGCAGTTCCTTGCTCAAATTGAACGAACCATGAAAATGCTAAAGAAATTAGAGGCCGAACAGAAAGTGGATAAAATTTCTCAGAAGGCTAAAAAGATGGAAGAAAAGCAAAATGAAATATCCAAAAAACTTGATGAGAGTTCCAACAAAAAAGATAAAAATAAATTAGAAGAAGAATCAAAGAAACAAAATGATTTGAAAAATGATATGCAAAAAATGGAAGAGGATATAAAAGATCTTGCCCGTGATATAAAGAATTTGAAAGACGAAGACTTGCTCCAAGAACTAGAAAAAGCCCTGCAGGAATTACAACCCGACCAGGCAAAAAAACAAATGGAAGAATCTGCTGAGCAAATGAAACAAGGGCAAAAACAACAGGCAAAACAAAATCAGAAAAAGACTTCTAAGCAACTCAGTAAATTTGCTCAGAAAATGCAGCAGATGAAAAATAAGATGCAGCAAAATCAAAATGAAAAGACAAAGAATGGACTGAGAAAAGCAATGAACGACATGACTGAACTTTCTAAACAGCAAGAGTCTCTCAGAAAAGAAACATCTGAAATGAACCCGAACTCAACTCGCTTGCCCGATATTCAACGAAAACAATCAGACATTCAAGATGGGCTAAAAAGCGTAGCTTCATCTCTTTCTAAGTTGTCGGAAGAATCAATGGCAGTGACTCCAAAGATGGGCAAAGAAATTGGCAAGGCTATGAGTGAGGCCAAAAAAGCTCAACAAGAGCTTGCCGAAAGAAGAGTGTCCCGTAGCTCTTCTGCACAAAAAAATGCCATGAGCTCAATGAATAAAGCAGCAGGAAGCATGGGTGATATGCTAGAGCAGATGGGCGAAAATCAAGGCTCTGGCTCTTGCTCAAGCCCTGGTGGGCAAAATCCAAGTGGAGATGGGGATGGTAGCTCACCCGGTGGGTCTCAGCCAAGTTTCTCACAACAACTAGGACAAGCCGCAGCACAACAACAAATGATCCAACAATCGATGCAAAGAATGTTGCAAGGAATGCAAGAAGGAAAATATGGCGAAGGTAAATCAGATGGAAGAGGCGGAAAACGTGGAAAACAAGGCCGTCTAAAACAAGAATATGGCGAACTAAAAGACAGGATTGGCACTGCTCAAAAATCTTTACAGGAAATGGAAAATGAACAAAAGAATTTTGCTAACACCAACAACGACAAGACATTGCAAGAATTACGTGAGATACGACAAGAACTAGCAGAAGTGATGAGCGACGTGGAGTCTGGTTCTATCACTAAGCAAACAATGGCTCGCCAAGATAAAATAATGTCACGTATGCTTGACGCAATAAGATCGGTGAACAAAAGAGATTTCTCAAAGAAAAGAAAATCAAGAGAAGGCCGTGACTATAAAATGGCGGGGGCAAACGAAAAGTTAAGCGAAGAAGAATTAAAAAAGTTGCTCAGAGATAGGCTAAGGAAAGCACAATCAAAATACTCGAAAGATTACAGGAAAATAATCAAAGAGTATTATAAGAAATTAGAAGAAAGTGAAGTTCAGTAAATTATTTATTCATAATATTTGGAATTGCACCCTCATACATTTCTTTTATCTCAGATATTGTCAGCTTAATTGAATCTCCAATATTGATTTTTTCATCACCAGCAACCATCCCAATTTCCCAAAAATTGACACCGAAAGATTGGCAAATGGATTCAAGTTCTTCTGTTTTTGCAGGGGACAGACTTACCACAATTCGCCCGTGCGATTCGCCAAAAAGACTTTTGGCAGAGTCCTCTAACTTCACATCACATCCCAAGCCATTTGCTCCAAGTGATTTTTCTGCTAAACATATTGACAAACCACCTTCGGACGTATCATGGGCTGAATTTATAGTTTGATTCTTGCATAAATCAAGCATAGTTTTTATGAGCTTATATTCATCTTCGACATTGACTATTGGAGGCTTTCCAGTGATTTTCCCAGTGAGTATTTTCAGATATTCACTGCCACCTAACTCTTCTCTATTGTTCCCAATTAAATAAATCACATCGCCCTCATTTTTGAAGCTTGATGACATTGTCTTATCCAAGTCATCAATTATTCCCAGCATTCCAATGGTTGGCGTTGGAAATACCGCATGTTTCTGAGATTCATTATGAAAGCTCACATTTCCACCAGTGACAGGGGTTTTAAGCACACGACAAGCATCGCCCATACCTTTGACCGATTGCTCAAATGTGTAATAAACCTCTTCGTCATAAGGATTGCCAAAGTTGAGGCAGTTAGTGATTGCCACAGGTTCTGCTCCAACGCAAGCAACATTGCGTGCCGCTTCACAAACTGCCGCCTGGCCACCAGAATAGGGATCAAGATAGACAAAACGACTATTGCAATCTGTTGTAAGAGCTATTGCTTTTCCAGGGAGTTCTTTCAACCTAATGACGGCTGCATCACCTTTGATTGAGACAGTGTTGGTGCGGACTTGAGAGTCATATTGCTCGAATACCCAACGCTTGGAGGCAATTGTCGGTGAAGAAATTATCTTTTTAAAAGATTCTTGTAAATTATTGTCTGGTAAATTTTCTAAATCAAAACTATTTGTTTCTTCCAAATATGATGGGCGTTTGGACTTGCGGTGATAAACCGGAGCCCCCCCACCAAGCACAAGTGATTCGGCATCAAGCTCTGCCACTTGCCCCCCATTATAATTGAGTTTTATCATTCCATCATCGGAGACATTTCCAATCTCAACAAATGGAACATCCCACTTGTCTGCAATTTTCTTTGCTTGCTCTACTTTTTCTTTTTCAACAACGGCAAGCATTCTCTCTTGGGATTCGGAAAGCATTATCTCATAGGCCGACATTCCAGATTCACGGACAGGCACTTTATTTAAATCAATGTGCATTCCAACTCCAGATTTCTCACTCATCTCCGATGTTGAGCAAGATATTCCAGCGGCACCCATGTCTTGGATTCCAGTAATCAAATCCGCTTCGATGAGTTCCAGAGTGGCTTCGAGCAATAATTTTTCCTCGAATGGATCGCCCACCTGAACCGATGGACGCATGTCATCTGTCTTCTCATCAAACTCACGTGATGCCAGAAGAGATGCTCCATGTATTCCGTCACGACCAGTTTTCGAGCCGATAATAAATACTGGATTTCCAACTCCATTCGCTGCTGCGGTTGCAGTTTTGTCTGTTCTCACAATTCCAACAGCCATTGCATTTACGAGCGGATTATCTTGGTAACATTTGTCGAAATAGACTTCTCCCCCAACTGTTGGTACTCCAAAACAGTTGCCATAATGCGAAATTCCAGACACAACTCCTTTGAATAAATATTTTGTGCGTTCACTAACAAGCTCGCCAAAACGAAGTGAATTGAGGACAGCAATTGGTCTTGCCCCCATAGTGAAAATATCACGTAAAATACCACCAACACCAGTTGCCGCACCCTCGAATGGGACAATGGCCGATGGGTGATTGTGTGACTCAATCTTAAAAGCAATCGCATATCCTGAGCCAATATCGACAAGCCCAGCATTTTCTTCGCCCGCTTCTACTAGAATCCTCTCCCCCGCTTTTGGCAGTTTCTTGAGCTCTACAATAGAGTTTTTATATGAGCAATGCTCACTCCACATCACCGAATACACACCCAATTCGGTGTAGCTCGGCACCCGCCCAATTTTTTCCAAAATCATTTTGTACTCATCTTTTGTGAGACCAAGCTCAACGGCAAGATTTTCATTCACTTCGATTTTATTAGCATCTACTTCTGACATATTTTTTGTCCAATATTATATTTTTCATTTTGCATCACCTCAGCAAATCAAAAATACCTTAAAAAATTAGCTAAATAAAAATTTGTTGTATTATTTTTTTTAAATATTTTTTTTCTTGAAACTTTCTTTTTAGTTTTGCGTCTTAGGAAACGGAGGCAGTGTTTAAAGTTTTTTAAGTGTTTGTAGTTTTGAAAGTTTATAAAAAGAAGTTTAACAAAGATGTAAGAATAAATAATAGTGGTAACGTTATGAAAGAGAGAATACAAAACAAGGCACAAGAAATATTCATAGCCGAGGGATTTGCAAGACTGAACATGGACGAGCTTGCAAGAGACCTTAGAATATCTAAAAAAACAATTTATGAGCATTTTAGTTCTAAAAAAGAACTTTTCAGAGAAGTTGTGGTTTCTGTCAATCAGATGAAATTTGAGAGAATGAAGACGGTGATCAATAAGATGACCAAAGATAACAAGTTTAGCATCATTGAGAATCTTCCAAAAGTATGGGAAATGATTAAAGATATTTCAATGATTTACACACCCGTTTTCACGAGTGATATTGAAAAGTACGCCTATGAACTGCAAGACGACTGCCGGTATCAAGATTCTATGCTGAAGGAACATTTGGAAAAAGCCTTTGTTCTTGGCAAAGAGCAGGGATTTATAAAAGACAGTATCAATGATGAAATTTTTGGGATAATACTTACGAGCTCTATTCATTCTATTCTCGCGCCTGGGGTTCTAACAAATCTGCCGTGCACATTGGATGAGGCTCTTAGGATTCTCTACGAGACATTGCACACTGGAATACTGACAGAAAAGGGAAGAAAAGATTACAGAAAATTAATTTTATCAAATAATTCTAACAAATAAAAAAACTCTTATGACTAATAAAATAATTCTAGTATTTGCTTTTTTTGCATTGTTTGAATCGCTTGTCTCCGAAACAATTGATTTAAACACGGCAATCGAAAAAGCTCTCAAAAATAATCACCAGCTTAATATCTCCAGATACACACTCGCCTCAGCACAAGAAGACGTATCGCAAGCCTATGGCTTTGCTCTTCCCAAAGTCAACCTCAATGCAAGCTATA
>JAJRPT010000021.1 GCA_024280675.1 Bacteroidota bacterium | reverse complement strand
AATTATTTTAATTCCTGAAAAAATAAATAAAATTTATTTCTCATTTGATACCACGATGGCAGAGAATTTTCTCTCAAACATTGATAGCACAGAATTTACAGAAGAAGATTTACACCTCTATTATTATTACATGGGATTTCTGCATCACCACTTGGGGAAAGTAAAATATGTATCCGCGCCAAAGGAAGCATTAATCCACTTCTTCGCAGCAAATAAATACTTTGAAAAAGCTATAGAACTAAGACAAGAGGCAGAATATTACGCCCTTCTTTCCTCATCCTATGGCAAGACTGCATCTCTTTCTCCCTTTACTGCAATTTACTGGGGATGGAAAGCAAAATCAGAAATGGATAATGCACTTGCCTCCGATAGCACAGATTCAAAAGTGCTGCTAGTTGCTGCAGTCCACCTCATGCACCTGCCCAAAGCATTTGGTGGAGACAGAAAAAAAGCAAGAGGACTGCTCAACAAATCCTTAAAAAACGCTTTGCCAAAAAATAATAAATTAATAAACTGGGCCGATAAATCTGAGATTTATGCCTACATTGCCCAAGTAGAAATTCTTGACCGAAACTTAGATTTAGCAAATTAATTTATGAAAAAAGCATTGTCACTTTCGCCCGACTATGATTTTGTGAAAATAGATTTGCACGGTCAAATCCTAAATCTGGAAAAATAATTGGATGAGATTCAACAAAATAAAATCAAGAACTATTTTATTTTTCTTGGCCCGTAGAGTTTATCCTTGTTTTCCCTAATCTAATGTTTCCCTTTCGAAACAAAATATTGCCGAATTACGTTGTCTTGTGTGATATTATCAAAAGAAATAAAAGAATGAACATGCTCTTACTGATTCTTATTTACACCTTACTGCCCAGCACCTTACTGCCCAGCCCAGAACATTTACTTGAACAATCATTAAGCCAATATTCAAAAAACATTAGCTTTAATTATCGTATCATAGAGAATAAGCTCGGGCATTATTCAAAAGCCTGGCAAACAAAAGAGTTTATCCATTCTACAAAAGTGAATTTTTCTGAGAATAAAGTCCTCGTTTTTGATGAAGTAAAAGATGGGAAAGTTTACAAATCCCAAGAGTATTTTGACGATGATTTATATTATAAAATTCCTCATGGCAAAGAAAAGCACGTTTCTGTTAGCGAAAAAGATAGGATTGAATTTATTAAACATTCCAGTATTTACAGCCCAGTTCTAGTATTGAAATATCTGTTAAAGAACAAAAAGCAAATAAAAAAAAGAGCCGATGATAGTTATCATGTTTTTTATTTAAACCACAACAATGGCAGAATTAGTGTGAAAATAGATAAAAGAACAAATTTAGTAAAATATATTTACTGTACTTCGTATGATTCATTTTATGGGAATGTGAGAGCTAAAACAATTTACCATGATTACAATATTGCTTCTGATTTCTGCTTTCCAAGAAAAATAACTCAAGAAAAACTCGGGATTAAGACTTTTGAATCACTTGTTAGTTTGGGCGAGGGCTCTGCAAAGATTAAGTTACCATTCAATTACAAGATGGGTGGGGAAACAGAAAAAATTAAAGAAGAGATAAAGTATAAGAAATATTCAAAAAACATCCATTTCCTAATCTTGGTTAATTCAGATTCAAGAGTCTTGATTGCCGAATTTGACAAACACTTACTTTTGATTGGTGCTCCGCACAACTCAGAGATTGGAGAGCAGATTATACAGAAATGCAATGACTTGTTCCCCAAAAAGCCAATAAAGTATTTCTCATTTGGGCATCACCATCCTCATTATTTGGGTGGTGTTCGTTCTTTAATTTATAACGGAACAGAGATAATTACGCTCGGGCAAAACAAAAAATATATTGAGCAAATAGCCAGTTTTAGTCACTCGCTCAACCCAGACAGACTTCATAAGAGCCCAAAAGAAATAAAGTTTATAGTTTTTAAGGATTCACTCAGAATAAGCGATGATGAGTTTACCTGCGGGATTTATAAGATTGGAGATTTGAGCAATCATACTAGTGATTATCTCATTTATTACTTTCCAAATGAGAAAATGCTATTCCAAGAAGATGGGCTTTGGATAAGAAAAGGCATTGGAGATCTTGGAATTAACCCAAGAACGAGGGGGATTTACGATGGAATCAAAAAATGGTATTTAGATGTTGGCGAAATAACTCAAGCCTGGCCACTTTCCTCACATTTCAAAACGGAGTTAAAGATGGATGAATTGGAAGCTCTTAATAAAAAATAGAATAGAGGCAATATTAGAGATTTCTCATTTGTATGCTTTTTCTAAATATTTCTCTGCTCTTGAGTGATTCCCGTTATAATCATCGAGGTCGAGAACGATATTGTATTGTTTGATTGCATATTTCCTTTTGCCCATTTTGTCATAGGTGAGTCCTAGTTTTAGCTGTGCCGAAAGGTAGAAGCTGGATTCGTCCTCTTTCATATATTCATAGAGTTCGATACATTTTTTGAAATATTTCACCGCTTCTTCGTATTTCCTTTTTCTTTGAAGAGACAAGCCAACATAGTACAATCCCTCGGCTGCAGTCTTGTTATTATAACCCTCCCAACGTTCGATTGAACGAGTCACGATTTGTCTCCAATGTTTTTCAATCTCACTCCAACGACCGAGCCTGTTATAACAACGGGCGAGGTAGCGGTGAAAATATGGATTAGATGGATAATCCTGGTGAAGACCCTCTGCCCAAAGAAGTGCTTGCCGGTAATCCTTTTCAAAATTATAATATGATTGAAGTAGTGCCACTCGAGCTTCGACCTTAGTATACCGAGCTTTTTTGGCAGAAGCCTTTAGTTGAAAAAGGCCAAGCCTTTTGTTGCCGTCTGGCAAAAAATACATTAATGGCTTGACCATAGGATACTTTTCTGGAAGTGCTCCAGCAAAGTAATTGTAAATTCCAGAACCCAGCATAATGTCGTGATTACCTGGAGCTTTCTTGTGGCATTCCAACATTATATCCAGCCCAGCTTTGCCGTCGAGTGCGGCGGAGAACCATTGTTTATTTTGTGCGTAAAATCTGCCACGATAACCAAGGGCTCCACCTTTGTAGAATAGAGCCGTTAAATCGGTAGGGTTTTCCTCCAACAGCTCGTCGCATTTTTCTATTACATTGGTTATTTTTTCAAGAAATTGATCTTCATAGGCGGAAACATTGCGGTGAATTGTTATCCTCCACCAATCCACCATCACATCAAGAAAATATCCAGCTGGGTGGTCTGGGTATTTTCCTATCACTTCTCTAAACACTGCGTGTGCCGAATCGAATTTACAGTTGTAAATTAAATCAGATCCCATAAGCACAAGTGAATCGGCCTCTTGGGTCATTATTGCCCATTGAGCATCTGAGCTGCGAAAAGAGAAAAGAAGAATTATTATGAAAAGGAACTTTCTCATTATTTTTATCTAAGTAGGCTGATTAGTTTTGAAAATATGTTCGGCAAGTAAAAGTTCATTGTTTTCTTTTGCCTTATCTGTAATACTCAAAAGGTGTGGGCTAGGTTTCATTGTTTTTATATAATAGAACAAAAATGCAAGAAGAGTCACGCCAGCAAGAATGCCTTCTTCAACTCCAAAGACGCTGCCGGTTAGCAAAAAAGCCCAGTCAGGTGAATTTGACATATCGAGTGCAAAGGCAAAATTTCCAAAGTCGATACCACTGACTTTAGTCCCTAAGAAAATGGGCTGTGTCCAATTCCAAAAGAAATGAGCAGAGATGGGCAACCACATTGACAAAGTTGTAAGGTAGCAATAGGATAGGAAAATACTTGCAAGAAAGATATTAATCATTGAGATCCAAGAAATATCGGGATTCAACCCATGCCCAAATGCAAAAACAATAGCTGATAAAATGATTATGAGCAAAGGATTGAATCGTCTGAGTAGTGCTTGGAAAATCACACCTCTAAAGACAAGCTCTTCGGCAGTCGCCATCAGGAAAATAGTTAAAGTAAAGATGATGAATGAATTAAAATCAAATCCCTTGGCAAGCGAAATACTCCCACCAGAGATTACTCCTAGCAATGCAATGATAAGAATTGTAAAAAGAGCAAATACCAGCCCTTTAGAGATGTGGTTAATTGCCTGTTTATCAAAGTTAAAACCAAGCATTGCCATAGAATTTGACTTGCCAAATGAACGAGGGTATTTAATGAATGCAAGGATAATACTTGCAACAGCCAACGAAGAAAAGAGTATTAGACCAGAAAAAAACATTTCTTTGAGTTCAAAATGTGTTATAAGTGGTGCAAATACCAAATATAATATTCCAAAGAATATAAAAATAAGAATAGCTATCAACACGAAACAAAGACCTTCGCCCCACCAACGGGAGGAAAGTCTTTGAAGGAAACTTGAGTCTAAATTATTTTGATTCATTCAAATAATGATAAAACTGTTATTTGTAAAACTAATCTTTTGATTTTATTTCTGAGATATGCTCCTCAACTTTTTTCCTCATCAACTCTCTAACCTCTTCGTGTAATGTGCCACTCAGCATAAAGTTTATCTGTGGGCAATAAGCGGCGTACTGACCATCGCCTCTTTTCCTAATAAGAATTTCGTAGTCATTGGCATTCGTACTTGTTGAAATTTTAACTTCAGACATAGGATTTATTTCCATTATTATTTTAACAATTTAGTGCAGAGAACGTATAATTGCATATTTTAGTTTGATTAATAATAAACAATTACAAAATTATAAAAAGCAAAATTAACAAAATATTATCAACTTCAGCTCTTGTAACTTCTAGGAAAATTTATTCGAAAATAAGAAATAAACTTTCTGATTCGAGGCAAATGGCACGTGATCTTGAGCAATCTAGCTATGAAGATATTTTCGGTGGTGAAAAGGGATTCAAACCTGCTCTATTCCACAAGGATAATTTTGGAGAAGTGGCTCAATGTGAATTAGACAGGATTCAAAGACATAGATTTGTTTTGTTTTCTTCCGAATCTAAAAAATTAATAAATTATCAAATCAACAAGTCTAATCAGGAATATTCTAAAAAAGTAGTTTCGATGATTGCCGCCGATTATGAGATGATTGACTGGCAGATTGATTTTCGCTCTGGTTTCAGGTGGGAAGAGTCTGAGTGGTATAAGAATATTAAAATTGCTCCAAAAGAGGGTGCCGATATAAAGTATCCGTGGGAGTTGGGGCGGATGCAACATTTGCCGCTTCTTGCCGTAAATGGACTTTCTTCTGAGTTTGAGAATCAGATACTGGATTTTATTGCAATGAACCCTCCCCGTTTTGGAGTTCAGTGGAAGTGTGCTATGGACGTGGGGATTAGGGCTGTTTCTTGGTGCGTTTCCTATGATATTTTCATGCAAAAAGGAATTAAGTTTGAGGTATCATTTAATAATATTTTCTTTAACTCTCTTCTTTTGCACAAAAAACATATTGAGCAAAACATTGAATGGTCGGGTGGGGCACGGGGAAACCATTATTTTGCAAACATTTGTTCGCTCATCATTTTGTCTAAATATTTTAAGCAAGATACTAGCAAGTGGATTAAAATATTAGAACAAGAAGTTCTCTACCAATTCAATCCAGATGGTGGTAATTTTGAAGCGTCATTGCCCTATCATTTTTTTGCTCTTGATATGTTGGTGACTACTTTAAGAGTTTTAGAAAGTGACTCAGATTTAGATATTTTATTAAATAAGAATGTGAAATCCCGCTTGGGAAATATTTTAGAATTCTCTGAGTCATGTCATTTCAGCTCAGGTATTCCGCAGATTGGAGACAATGATGGTGGTGTTTATGTGAATTTATCCAGGGAGGATCAATCACTTTTTAATATAATTTTCCTGAAGAATTTTCTTGGACAAAACTCTTTCAACAATAATCAAAATGAGGTGGGAAGTTTTCCTGACTTTGGGATTTATATTTTCAAGACTGAGTGTTATCAGTTTGCATTTCGTTGTGGGTCAGTTGGACAGAAGGGCAAAGGGGGGCACAGCCACAATGACCAACTTTCATTTGTTTTGAGTTCAAATGAAGAGGAAATCTTTGTCGATGCAGGAACTTATAATTATACAGGATTGCCCAAGGAACGAAATCATTTCCGCTCAACTAAACAGCATAACACATTGATTGTCAGTGGTTTAGAACAGAATGATTGGGACAGTGATTCTATTGATGATTTGTTTTGGATTAGAAAAGACAAAGCAAAAGCTAAGGTGGAGAAAGCTGCAGGAAACAGTATATTGGCAAATCATTACGCCTATGGTGTGAAATGCCAAAGAGAAGTTAAGTTGTTCCCAAGTGAAATTCTGTTTTCTGAGAAATGTGAGATTGCGCAAAAAAAGTACGTCCATCTTCATATTCACCCAAAATTCAATAAACTGATTAAAGTGGTTTCAAATAAAGTAATAATTAACAATATGCTCGAGATTGAATTTTCCAAAGATTATGCTATTGAAATTGAAAATTATTTCTACTCTAAGACTTATGGGAAAAAAGAAATTGCAAAAAGAATAAAGATAAATCTTAGGGGCAACAAACTGAAATGGAAAATAAATATTTCAAATAGCAAAGCGAATAATAATGCGGATTAAAGATCATTTAAATAAAATCACTTGGTCTTTTTCAGACAAAGCAGTAATGATTGCGTTCGGGCTGTTTTTGTTTGTCCAACTCAAATTCATTTCCCCAGAGCAGTACGCATTTTATCTTTTGCTGATTGTGCTAAACAACTGGATTTTTGTAATTGCTGATGGTTTTGCACTGCAGGGTGTGATTCAATTTGGGGGACGGTCTAGCGAAAAAGGAAAAGTCAATCTAATGGCTCTTTTGACACTCCTAGGGATTTCACTCGGTGCGGCATTGTTTTTCTTCTTCTCAAGAAATATTATTGCAGATTTTTTCTCAGAACCAGCCTATGCCACCGCACTTTTTTATTTACCGCTTACAGTTATAGTTACTATCCCCAAGAATTTTATCATAAAAACTCTCTACCGGGATTTCAAGTACAGTAAAATATTTTGGATAAACCTCAGTTACTTTAGCTCTCAAGCTGTATTATCACTTTATTATATAATTGAAACCGGGGGGCTTAGTGCAGAGAAAATGATAAATGTATTTATTGCTGGTGGGCTGAGTTCAGCCCTTGTGTCCATTATTTTAGTTGCTGGATCCTTGAGATTTTCTTTGAATGGTGGTGTGAAGTTTAAGGAATTCCTTGGCTTTGGATCCATTATTTCTGTCCAATATTTCTTTCAGAGTATTGCTAAGAATCTTGACATTTATGTTGTGGAGTATTTCTTTGGATTGGGAGTTGTGGGGGTTTATGGAGCAGCAAAGCAGATGTTTCGCTCATTTGAGGAAGCCTCCTATGCAGCACACGGGCTTGTCTACCCTGCAGCAGTTAAGTTGATTGCCGGTGACAACAGGAGTGCTGGACTTGTTTCTTTGCTTTCCAAATCGATTTCTGCAATGATGATAATGTTTATTTTTATTGCCATTGTATTGAATATGGGGCTGACAGAATTTGTGTTAAATGTTTTTGGGATTGAGAAGTTTTATTCGGCCGTAGGGCATTTTAATATTTTGGTTATTGGAGGATTGTTCTTGCCATTTTTGCTAATTAATCCCGTACTCAATGCAATGAAAAAATACAAAAGTGTTCTGAGAATTGTTATTATTTCTTCGCTTTTATCACTTTGCACATTAGTATTGATCTCATATTTAGGACAAGTTGAATATATTGCCGTGGGAATGCTCTCCTATTACCTTATCTTGGGAATTCTTAGCTTTGTAGTTATAAGAAAAGAAATTGGCTTTGGCTTCAAGGAATTAGTCCATGGTTTTTGGGATGCAGCTAATTTTATTAAGAGTAAATTAATAAAACAAAAATGAACATAATCGACCGCTATATAATAAAAAGCATGATTGCTACATTTGTTTATGCGATACTAGCCCTCTATATTATTTTCATCATTGTGACGCTGATGGAAAATCTTGACGACTTTATTGATCACGATGTTCCCATTAGCATAATTTTCAAGTATTACCTATATTATTTCCCTGAGATAATCAAACTAATCAGCCCAGTTGCACTGCTTCTTGCTACTTTATTTTCTGTGGGTCGTCTGGCAAATCTCAACGAAGTGACCGCAATGAAGACGGGGGGGCAGAGTCTCTATCGCATGATGGTACCGATACTAATTCTGAGCATGCTAATCTCTTGTGGTCAGCTCTATTTTAATGGCTGGATTGTCCCGTCTGCAACTTCTCATAAAATTGAAATCGAGCGAGTGCATCTAAAAAAGAAAAAACGCCGCAAATCCAATTCGATATACGAAATTTATCTCAGGGAGTCACCCTCTTCTAATATTTCTATCAAGTATTATAATACAAAAGGGAAGTATGGTAGGGGGCTGTTCTTGGAGGAATTTAGCTCGAAGCAAAGCCCAAGGATTTTGCGTTCTGTGGAGGCGAAGACCTTCCGCTGGGATTCTGTTGCGGCTTTGTGGATCTTTGAGCGGGGGATTGTCCGTAGCTTCTTCTCCGATTCACTCGTGGTAGAAGCGTTCAAAGAAAAAGAATTCGACCTCATAACAACGCACAAAAGACTTGCTGGCTTGCAAAAAGAACCAGAAGAAATGAATTTTGATGAATTAGCATTATATATAGAATCTATGGAGATGGGCGGCAAAGATGTTCGCCGGCTGAGGATTGATTATTATGGTGAGTATGCTTTTCCATTTGCTAATTTTATAATCATACTTTTTGGCGTACCATTTGCTTCTGTAAAGCGAAAGGGCGGGATGGCGGTGCAAATTGCGGCATCTTTGGTAGTCTCGTTTACCTACCTTATATTTACGGCAATAGGGAAGACGATAGCTTATTCTTCTCCTTTGCCTGAGGAACTGGTTGGTTGGTTGGCAAATATTATATTTTTTATATTTGGTTTGAGTGTACTTTTTAGAACAAAGACTTAGCCAATACTATGCTCAAATTACACGAATTATTCAAGGGTTGAGTAATATGCAAAAACTTGATACGATAGCTGGGATAGAAGGCAGGAAATTCCTGCATTCTATCTTTCGGGATTTTAAATTCAAAAGACAAATGGGTGCATTTCAGATACTAATAATATTATGGAAAATATCCTGCTATGAGTTGGATTTAAAGAAATACACTGGAGTTGATGTAGTAATTCGGCACAGGTTGGGGATGGTCAGGGGAACATTTCTTTGGATGGAAGAAATATTAAACCGCTTTTATTTCTCATCTGCACTTTCCTTTGTGTATTTTGGAGCATCAATTTTAATAATAGTTGTGGGTGTGAGCCGCTTCACAGACTGGATTCCCGTTGAGATGGTCGTGGCCAGTGTTGTGTTGGAATCACTCATGCTTGTGATGATATTTGTTCTAATGCTTTTCTCCCCAAAAGATGATTCGTATTTCTCAGAGTCAGGCGATTCCGATGAAGGAACAGAGCTGCTGATGGAAATCGGAGAGATTGGACGGGATTTGGCGGCGGTAGTGGTTCAGCTTGAGAAAATAGGAGAAAATATGTTGTTAGTATCCCGACAGCAACAAAGAATGATTGACGAATTCTCAGGCATTGGGCATTCTCTTCGGGATAATGTTTCTCCAAATCCTGAGATGTTGGAACAGATGAAGAAGACCAACCATGAGCTTGTTGATTTTTCGTCTAATATTTCAAGTTTAAACTCTTCGCTACTTGAGCTCAAAAAGGAGAATGTTGAATCTGCTGTAAGAGGTGAGATTGCAAAGATTGTAAATAAGAATTTGGAATCAAAGTGAAGCATTTCGCAAAAAAAAAGCGAGGGTTCAATGAAATTTACTTTGTCTTGTATTTGAGTGCAATAATACTCTTGATTCCCAAAAAAACTGACAATCCCACAAATGAAACAGGAGCAGAGTTCTCAAAATTGCAGAGCTCACAAGTTTTTATCAAGTCTGAAAAATCAGCTCTAAATCTTCGTCTTAGGGCAAGCGCTGAAGGGATTGAGATTGTCTCAAAAGATAGCTCGAATATTATCTATCCAGTTGGGAATCTCCACTCGGTTGATTATCATTTCAGTCTAGTATCTGGCAATAAAATGATGCGAATAGATGAAAGCGATTCTACCACTTTATTTGTAATAGAGAAACTAGAAAATACTAATAATATTAAATTTACTTGGTTTCCCAACGAAAAGCAACTTTATAATAAAAACTATACTATAATCTGTGAAGCAGATATTTATCTTGATAGCCTGCAAAAAGAGAAAACCTATTCACGAACAGAGTTTTCGCTCAATATTTATTACATTGACGAGCAACCTCGCTCACTCTCACGCCGGCTTATTCCCTCACAGCAAAGGGATGCGGGCGAATCTGGGGAAGAAAATAAAGCCGGTGATGCCCAAAGAAATATTCCAGTGAAGGTTTATGCCTATTCTAATCTTCTTGATATTTATCCTGAGAATAATTCTCTTAAATCGCTTGCTTATTCGTCTTGGCAGAATAAAATTTACTTGATTGGGATTCAAAATCTCTCCGACATAGACCAAGACATTAGAATAAGTGTAGACTCTGATGACCAGAAGATGGTGGAGTCTGTTAAAATATTAGAAAGAAATAGTAAGTATTTGATAATTAAAGGAATTACCCCAGCTTATGGTGATCTCAATGTTGAAGTGTTTATAAAGTCAAAAAATGGCATAGAAGAAGTTTCTACCTCATTTAAGGTTTCACCTATTGCCATTGGAAATCCAGTCGTTGAGAGGGTCATGTATCCAGAAAAGAAATATCCAATCGACCCGAAGTTACCAATAATTTCATCGCAAAAAGCCTATTCTAGGATAAGCAAAGGCAATAATATAATATTTGAGACCAATAATTCTGCCAAATTTGATTTCACTCCTTCAGTTTTAGATACTGGTTCTACTCTTTATCTTGAGCGAATTATCGGCACCGAAATTCTCCCAGAAAGAATTGCTATATCTGTTAAAAGTTACCCGTCGCCAGAAATAATTTCTTTTAGAGAAAAGGATGATGATGTTTTAATTACTACGAAATCTTACGGAATTCACGAGTCAAACAAAAATTTAGTAGTTGAAATAGTTTCTAGCCAAGGCTTAGAGTTCAGAGATTTGACTGGTTCCACCCAGAAGATTGAAGGTGGGACATTGCAGGTGTTCGCCATTAAAAAATCTAGAGTTTCGGACTTTGATAAAATTGAATTAAAAGCAATTGATTCACGTGGTTTTGTTTCAAAGACTATGATTTATAGGAAATAATTTTTCCACAGAGTCAGCCACATCTTTTGTGGAAATAGTTTTAAGACAATCAAGATGGGATTTGGGGCATTTACTCCGTCCGATGTGAGTACATGGTCTACATCTTATTGAATTGTTCTCCACAACAAGTGAATTAGTGTCACAGGAGGCATAGGAGGCATAGGGTGCAAAACCAAGCTCAGGTACTGTTGATCCAAAAATTACTAGTAGCTTGATTCTCCTAGCCGTAGCAATGTGGACAAGACCAGTGTCATTGGAGATGAGCAAGTCACATTCGTCTATCTTTTGGGCAGTGCCAGAGATGCTTAACTTTCCTGTAAAATCGGTAACATCAATATTTTCCAATCCATGGCAAATAAAGCCAGATGTATTCGTGTCATCTTTTCCACCAAAAACAAAGAAACTCACTTCGTCATATTTTTCATCTAAATCCGAAATCAACTGTTTGAAATATTCTTTTGGCCATTGCTTGCTTGGGTGGTGAGCACTGGGAGCTATACCAATTATTTTTATTTTCTCTGGTCTATCCCTTTGCGATGGTGGGTAGACTTCTTGCTCGCCTTCGAGCCAGAACTCAAGCCCTTTGCCATCACTTTTGATATTGAAATCACTGAGGCAATCAAGATAAACTGTTGGAATTGGAGGAATTGCTTTGCTTCTGGTTTTCAGATAGACAAGAGATAGCTTTTTTAGTCTGTTTTTCCTGTATCTTTTAATATTACCGGAAATCCCACTTGACCACACTCTTGAGCGAGAATTATTCTGCAAGTCAATTATTAAATCATAATTGCTACGATGAGATAGAATTTCCTCTTTATTCAGGCTTTTGTCATATTTGATTAAATTGTCAATGTGTGGATTATGTTCAAGGACGCTGGCAAAATGTTTAAACACCAAGAAATCAATTTCTGCAGAGCCAAAAGCCTTTTTTGTTAATCTAATAAGCTCAGTGGTCAAAATAATATCGCCAATTGAGCTTAGTCTGATGATTAATATTTTTTTTATATTTTCATTTAACTTATTTTGCATTTACGAAAATAAATAAAATTGCTATAAAGGAATTAATAAATGAAATATATACTTGAGAGAAGAGATAATCTGATTATTTTCCAAATCAAGAATCAAAAAATAGAAAGTGAAATCTCCTCACGTTATAAGGCCGAGTTTTTGATTTTCTGCCAACCTGGTCTTGAGGCATTTATCATTGATCTTTCAGAGGTCAATTCTATTGATAGTGCGGGCTTTGGCGCGCTGCTACTTGCTTACCGGCAATTAAAGGATTTTGATATTCCAGTGGTGATAGTAGGAACTAATGAATACATAAAATCAATGATGAGCATTACTCAAATTGAACCATTGTTTGAGTTTTATAACAAATTAAGTGACGCTCTGGAGGTCTTTGACCCGAATCTTAATGGCGGAAATGATTAATTGCTTGCTGGTATAAGGTTTGCAGAAAATAATTGTGACTTTGATAATCTATAAACTTCCACTAGAATAAGTTTGGGTAGACAGCGTCAATTACGGCATAAATCAGGTACAGGAAGTAAATAAGAATTAAGAAGAAACCAACCTTTCTGTCGATTACAAACTTCTTGACAATTAGAATCACCCCGAGCAGTATGACGGTCGAGAATAGAAGCACAACCGATACCATAAGGCTTTCTGTCTCTACTGCCATAGTTTGTTCGCTAATCCAAATATACAAGAGCCACGGCACACCAAGACCGATAAGTATATCAAATGTATTGGAACCCAGTGCGTTTGAGAGTGCCATATTTCCCATCCCACGACGTGAGGCGATTACCGATGAAAGAAGATCTGGAATTGAAGTTCCAGCAGCAAGAATTGTCAGACCAATAATTGCGGGTGGCACGCCAAGGTGTGTTGCCATATCAATTCCAATCTCAACCATTGCCCAAGAGAGCATGGCAATCCAGACAATACTCACACCAAAAGAAACTAGATAAAGGTTTTCATTTTTCTTTAAATCAGGGAAAGTTAAATTGAGTATGCTCTTGGAAATCTTTTGAATAAACTTAAAATTGAGTGCTTTACCTTTTTTGTGGTAGTTCTTGAGGTTTATTATTTTTTGATTTGCCTCTGGGATCTTGCCATTGTTGGATGGCACGACTGGTATCCATTTTTTCCATCTTTTTAAAACAAGTAAATAAAAGATGTAGACGGCGATGTAGATTAATGCCTCAGCACTTGTAATTATGCCATCATGGAATGTTACAACAAGTACGATAAGCGAAATGATGTAGAAGAGTATATCCCGTAAAAGTGGCTTCCAGTCCAGAATAGTTTTAGCAACCCAAGCCGAAGCACCTATGATGACAAGCACATTGAAGATTGCAGACCCCACAATAGTTCCCACTCCGATTGATTCTTGACCAGCTTTTGTGAGTGCAATAAGAGCAATGAAAAGCTCAGGAGCACTCGAACCAATTGCCATAAACGAAGCACCGGCAACATCTTCAGATATTTTCAGACGACGTGTGATTATCTCCAAACTATCAATGAAATAGTCGTCGCATACCTTTGCCATTAAATAAAAAATATAGAGCAAAACTATGGCTTGTATTAATATCATCAGCTCCAATATGTAAGGTTCCTTTCAGTTTTCATTGTTTAATATTCAAAAAGATCATCATCTTCGTTCTTTACCACTTCCAAATCAACATAAGAATTTCTCAGAGTCATCTCCCCAGCTTCTGGAAACTGACCAATAACTGTAGCATCTTGGTAGGTCTCGTCCTTAATGTAGCTTATAGTTCCAATATTTAAATCGAATTCACCGAGTAAATCCTCAATATTTTCAATGCTAACTCCCAAAAGAGAAGGCATGATTATCAAATTCTCAGAACCACGACTCACCGTCAAAGAAATTTCATCGCCAATCTGTGCCTTACTTCCCGCTTCCCTGGATTGCCTCACAACGCAGTCGGCAACCACTCTTTCGTGGTAAATATATTTTATTTTACCAGGGCTGAGTCCTAGATTCATAATCTCAGCTCTGGCTCCTCTGGCAGTTTTTCCTTTAAGATTCGGCACGATTACAATTTCACTTCCTAGACTTATTGTCAAATATATTGGTCTGCCGTGCCTAACTTTCTCTTCTGCTCGTGGAATTTGCCTGATAACTTTTCCAGAAGAATACTTTTTGCTGTGTTGAGCTTTAGAAACCAATGGTCTCAATCCAAGTTTTTGCAGAATATTTATTGCATCGCTAGAATCAATTCCCTCAAGATTTGGCAATACAATAATTTCTTTTTGATGGACAAGCTTTTCTATCACATAATTATCTGCAATCCAAATCAAGGTCCATAGAGTGACGACAAAGTAAATTGCAACTTTTGCAAAATTTTTATAAACAAGTAACTTTGCCCAAAAACTAAGACTTTCGCCTTGTTTTATCTGCTCATCTTTGCTTGTGCTTGAGTTGTCATTGTTTTCTTTTTCACCAGAATCTGTACTTGTGTCGCTGACTTCTAATTGTTGAATATTATTTTCAGAATTAGAAGCATTGCCATCTTCCTTCTCAACTTTTTTTACACTTTCGGCATCGTCACTTTTGCCATTTCTCTCCTCAGTATCTTCTTTAAACTTTTTCCGCCCTTTGTTTTTGTAGAATTCTTTTAATTCTCTTAAATATTTTTCTTTTTCTGATTCTTCCATGATAATTCTATGAGATTTTACCGAACAAGACCTGCAAGATAACAATTTGTGTTAGATTAGCATTCTTGTAATTTCAAAAACTGGAAAATAAATGAAAGAATTAAATGCAAAAGACATTCTCAATATTTTAGAGAACAATGATGGGGTGGATAATTATATCATCACAACTCACATTAACCCAGATGGTGACGCAATAGGTTCGGCACTTGGAATATACGAATTGCTCCAGAAAATGAATGAAAAAGCAAGAATTATAAACATTAGCTCAACTCCAGATGAACTTATTTTCTTAGATGAGAATAAAATAATCGAGCAATTTGAACTTGAAAAACATGCTGAATTGTTCGATGAAAAAACTTGTACAATAATATTGGATTTGAATGACCCAAAACGACTGGGGGAGATAGGCAAGCTCTGTTTGTCTTGTGGTGAGATAATTGTGATTGACCATCATCTTTTTCCAAAACCATTCGCCCATCATTATTATATGGATGTTGAATCTGCATCGACGGCTGAGATGGTCTGGAAAATCTGGCAAGAATCCGCTCATAGCTTGAGCGAGATTGCCGCAAAAGCGATCTATGTTGGGATAATGACCGACACTGGTTCATTTCGTTTTGATAGGACAAGTGCCGATACTTTCCGAATTTGTGCTAATTTGTTGGATAACGGTGCAGATCCAGAATATTTGTATAATATGATTCATGGCAGAAACTCACATGCGGGCTTGCGTTTGCTTGGTTCTTCGCTCAATTCTATTGAGTTGCACCATGGTGGTAGACTTTCTCTAATGCTTCTGCCTCACAAAATATTTGAAGAAACGGGTACAAGTCAAAAAGATACCGAAGGCTTTGCTTCTCAAGGTCTGAAAATTGCAGGAGTGAATCTTGCTATAACTATTACGGAGCTGAAATCTCCTGATGAGTTGCGTATTTCTTTTCGCTCCCGAGATGGCATCTCAACCCGTGAGCTAGCCGAAGAATTTGGCGGGGGTGGGCATTCCTATGCAAGCGGGGCAAGAGTCAAAAATGGTGACTTTAATAAAATTAAAGAAGTAGTAATCAAAAGTGCTAAAGCGTTATTTTGAGTTCAAGTAAATAAACTCAACTGCCTAGCATGGTATTTCCTTAGAAAACTTAGTCTGTGAATTGGAGAAACTCCATGATTGTCAATGGCATCAAAATGTTTCTTTGTGGCATAACCTTTGTGCTTGCTAAACCCATACTCTGGGTATTTTTTCTCAACAAACTCTGACATATATTTATCTCTTGAGACCTTTGCTATGATTGATGCTGTGGCAATGGAGACGGATTTCTGATCGCCCATAATTATACATTTGTGTGGGCGAAAACCACTCACAAATTTATTCCCATCAATGAGAAGGAAATCTGCACGATTGGATAAATTATCAACTGCTTTTTTCATCGCAAGAAATGTCGCCTGCAATATATTTATTTCATCAATTTTTGATTCATCCACCCATCCCAAGCCAAAATCAATATTTGTGTTGTTTGTTAATTCCTCAAATAACTTTTCTCTTGTCTTTGGTGCAAGTTTTTTAGAATCATTTAATTCTGAGGGAATATTAAAATCTTTGGGCAGAATCACAGCACACGCCACCACTGGACCTGCCAAGCAACCTCGCCCAACTTCGTCTACGCCTGCAATTCTTTTATATTCACGGCTGAATTGTGCTTCTTGATCAAAGTTTGGAAATATCGCTTTTTTCATGGAATAAGTTTAAATTGTTTGATTTCTACGTCCCCGCCAAAATATTCCACAGAATTATTTTCGGTTTCCCAGAGCTTAATCTTGTGCAGCTTTAGCCCAGCGGCAAATTTATTCTCGAGCTGTTGCCAGAACTTCACCGCAAGATGCTCCACAGAAGGAATAATCCCAATCATAAAGTCCACATCAATATTAAAATGTTTATGATCGACAATATCAACGAGTTCTCGTTTAATAATTCTTTTAAGTTCTTTTAAATCAATCACATAGCCAGTATCGAGATCGGGTAAACCAGCAATCGTAATTTCCATCACATAATTATGTCCGTGTCCGTTTTTATTATTGCATCTATCAAAAACTTTTGCATTTTTTTCATCATCCCAATCTGGGTTGTGAAGGCGGTGAGAAGCGGCGAATGTCATTCTTTTTGTAACGTAAAGCATTGTGGTATCGTATTTGTATTATTGGCAAAGCCAAAAGTATGTATTCTAGCAAACAATTACTAATTTCGTACTTACTTTATCTCACAAGAATTGATTTATAAAAAATTATGAATAAAACTTTAATACTCTTGCTTCTGACATCGCTTATGTTGGTTATAAATTCTTGTGCGACTACAAAAATTGCAGACAAGAAAAGCAAGGAGAAGCCAGCGGATGTCTCAAAAATTGAAATCCCACAAAATAATCTGGAACTGAATAATCTGAGGCTTAAAGGCAGGCTTAAAGCGAATTTGAATGGACAGAGCAATTCGGCCAGTTTTGATATTAAAATTGCTGGACGAGATTCCTTGTTCATGCGAATCCTTGGACCATTTTCGATTGAAGTAGTGAGATTTTACGCAAATAAAGATGTTTTCCTGGCCTATAATTTGATTGGCGGAACGGCATTTACTGGCAAACCAGATGCCGAATCGTTGCAAGAAGCGATTGGCATTGGAGTGTCATTTCAAGAATTAATTAGCTTGCTAAGATCTGAAGTGCCTTTTGATTTCAGTGACTACAAAAGAGTGGGCTGCGACACAGTATCGTGTAGTTATAGTAATGATAATTATTCATTTTGCCAGGTTAGCACCAGCGATATAATCTTGAATTACGAAAGAAAGACAAGCGAGCTAGAGAGTATTTTTACTGCAAATTTGGAGCTGTACCGAAACATTCAAGGATTTCAACTTGCCAATAAATTTAATTTTAAATTCCCAGACATTGGCAATGTTGAACTTGTGATTAGTGAATTTGAGGTAAATGTTGAGAACTTAGCTAAGATGTCTTTTTCTTTGCCTTCGTCTTTGAAAGTTAAAAATATTGGTGGGGTAGAGAGGTAAATTGAAGAAATTCTCACAAATATCTTTCCTTTTGATTTCATTCATTTTTTTTTTAATATTTGAATTAAATGCACAGACCGACTCAATTTCTTTGGGTTGGAAATTGCCCGCTTCAAATACTATCTCGATTGATTCTTTGGAAATTCCAACAGAACCTACACCAGATTCGCCGTCTTCGGCCAGCACAACACTCACCAAAAATAAATCTGGGATAGATTCGGTGCTGACATATTCGGCACTTGACACCATTGTTTTTAATTTTCGAACAAAGACAATGCGGCTAAGAGGCGATGCAAAACTGGACACAAAAGACCAGAAGCTAGAAGCAGAAATAATTGAGATATTTTTTGAAAAAAATATTATGAAAGCGTTCGGGGACACGGATTCTCTTGGCAATGCTTATGGTGTTCCTCATTTTAGGGAGGGGGGTGAGGAATATGTGGGTGAGGTGATTACATATAACTACCAGACAAATAAAGGACTTATAAAACAAGGCGAGACTGGGCTGGAAGAAGGATATTATTACGGCTCGACTATCAAGCGAGTCTCAACTACAGAGTTCTATATCAAAGACGGATTCTATACTCCGTGCGAAGAAGCCGAACCAAGTGCATATTTTGGCTCTGGGCAAATGAAAATGTTAGGGAAAGATTATGTATTCTTAGACCCGCTTACTTTTTACCTGATGGATGTTCCGATATTGATGTATCCATTTGGTGTTTTTATTTCATCCAAAGGTGGTCGGCAATCTGGCATTTTAGTGCCAAGCTATGACTTCTCTCAAAGTCGAGGAGTTATTTTCAGAGATTTTGGATTTTATTTCGCTGCATCCGATTATTGGGATACTAAGATTACATCTGATTATTTTTCAAAGGGTGGATATTTAGTCAAAAATGATACAAGAGTGAAAGTTGGGCAGGATCTCAATGCAAATCTTGACATGCAGTACGGGAAAACCAGAAGAAATGTCGAAGAAGATTACTCCAAGGCTTACAGCTTAAATCTCAACGGAAACTATCAAATCACTCCAGACCAAAGAGTTACCACAAGGCTAAGTTATGCAACATCTGATTTTAATAGGCGAACCCAAACCAATCTCAGTAGCCGAATTGTACAAAATATTAGCTCGAACGCAAGCTATTCTATAAAATTTGACAAATGGGGAACTAGCAACCTGAAATACACTCGAAATCAAAATATTATCGACGACACTTACACACAAAGTGGTGGGTATTCTTGGTCTATTCCAAACAAGAAGTTATTTACGTTAATGGGGCAAGATGTGACATTCTCATGGTCGGATAATTTGACGATGAATTTTGACAAGAAAATAAACTTTGAATCCAGAGAAGCTACCACCCAAGCATTTGACGGGAGTGATTCAACTTATGTGGTCACCGACAGCACCTTTGAGTTTGATAACCGCACGAAATGGTCTCATAATCCAAGCATCTCTTTTAATTTTCCAAAAATCTTTTATCAGAACTTTTCTCCATCAATTCGCTTTGGATTTGACAATTTTTTCCGTAGAGTAAAAAGACAGTACATTGGCGGCGAGCTAATTGAGCTGCCACAGGAAGATGGTTTTTTTACCGAGTGGAACTGGAATGCAGGGCTTGCGTGGAACACAAGAATTTATGGAATGAGCAAGCCTAATATCTTAGGTGTGAAAGCCCTTCGTCATACTCTTGAGCCAAAGGTTTCCTATACTTTTCGTCCCGATATGTCGGGTCCAAGTTATGGATTTTACGGCAGATACACCGATGACAATGGAAATGAGCAAATTTATTCATATTATCAAAAAGATGGCGGGGGTTCTTCGCCCAGAAAACAATCCCAGTCCATTGGATTCAATCTCAATAATACTTGGGAATTAAAGTATGCAGAAGACAAAAGGGAGGGCGAGGAAGAAGCAGAGCCCGAGAATTATAAGCTCTTAACCATGAATCTCTCAGGGAGCTATGACATGGAGCGTGATTCAATGAAGCTCTCAGACATTAACGCACGATTCAATACTCCAATGCTCAAGTTTTTAAATTTTAATGGATCTGCAAGATTTTCTCCTTACGACCTTGACGAAGTTCGGGATGAAGAAACTAAGAGTATTACATCTTACCAGAAGGTAAATCGTTCGCTGTTGAGTGCTGGCAGCTTCCCCTTGCGTATGACCAGCTTTAATTTCTCACTTTCAACATCTCTTTCCGATGAGGGCTTTTCCCTTGACGAAGACCATCTCTCCGATGAATTTGAAAGGTCGGCCGACAGCACAGAAAAAGAAGCATTGGGCGGACGCTTCTTGAGTAGAATGAACAGGAAAGTAAGTGATTATGATATGTTTGGAGATTCAAGCCCTGGTTGGTCACCGATTTCTGTGCCGTGGAGTTTGTCAATGGGTGTGAACTACCGCAAGACACTCACCGACCCACTCAATGATGATGAGGATTTGAACGCAAATCTAAATATGAGACTTACACTTGCCCAGAAATGGGAGATTTCAGGTTCGGTCTCATATAATTTTACAAATGAGGAATTGTCTACGCCTAGAATCACACTGAATCGTGATCTTGGCTGTTGGGCAATGTCCTTTAATTGGACACCAACTGGCCCGCACCGATCATTTTCTTTTCGCATTGGGCTGAAGTCTTCGACAATGCAGGACTTCAAATATGAGAAGCGGGATTATACAATCTATAGGTAAGATTCGCTTGAGTTAGAATAATTAAAGATCCAATTACAGTATATCCTTAAACTCCAAAAGTGAATCAGGATTTGCCAAAGCAGATTTATTAGTCACTTCTTGATTGTTTAAAGTTTTCAATACCGCAAGCTCTACTTTTTTGCCAGAAATAGTTACAGGGATTTCCGTGACTTGTTTGATAACACTTGGCACATGGCGTGGGCTTGCGCCCAATTTAATATTATTTTTAATTTTCAACTCAAGTTCATTGTCAAGCACTAAATGATCTCGTGCAACAACAAATAAAATAATTTCTACATCATTATTTCTGGGAAAACCAACAACAATTGAATCCTTAATTTCATCCATTGATTCTGTGATACGGTAAATTTCAGCAGTACCAATCCGAATACCTCCCGGATTTAGAGTTGCATCCGATCTTCCCAAAACAATCATCCCACCTCGCTTTGTGATTGTAACAAAATCACCATGTCGCCAAACACCTCCAGGAAAATAATCAAAATATGCCTCGAAATATTTTTGATTATCATCGTCTTCCCAAAAAGCTATTGGCATTGATGGGAATGGAGCAAGGCAGACAAGCTCTCCTCTTTCATCAATCAAAGCTCGCCCCTCCTCCGACCAAGACTCTACCTTCATTCCCAAACCAAGACACTGCAGTTCCTCTCCATAAATTGACATCATTGGGTTTCCGAGTGCAAAACAAGAAATAATATCCGTCCCGCCAGCGATGGAACTCAGCATAATATTTTTTTTAACATCACGATAAACATACTCAAAATTCTCAGAAGAAAGGGGAGAACCAGTCGAAAGTATTGTTCGGAGACTGGAGAGTGAGTGTGTGAGAATTGGCTTAATACCTGAGTTCACACAGACAGAAAGATATTTTGGCGAAGTACCAAATACATTTAACCTTTCCTCATCGACTGCGTTCCAAAGCCTGTTTAAATTTGGATAGCCAGGAGATCCGTCAAAAAGGAAAATTGCGGCTCCAACATTCAAAGAACTCACTAGCCAGTTCCACATCATCCAACCGCATGTTGTGAAATAAGAAATTCGGTCGCCTGCCCTGAGGTTTGTGTGTAAATACAGCTCTTTCCAATGTTGGAGGAGCGTACCGCCGCCTCCGTGAACAATACATTTTGGGATGCCAGTCGTACCAGATGAATACATTATATAGACCGGATGGTCGAATGGTACTTGCACAAAATTAATTTCGCAAGCACTATTGTCAAGTAATTTTTCCCATGTCATAAATTTAGCATTGGAAATATTTTCATTGCTCTGGATCTTGCTAAGAAGAACTACATGCTCAATATCTTCGATGGCATTAGCAACTTCATTAATTAGCCCAAGCCTTTCAAACAATTTCCCACCGTAAGAGTAGCCATTTACGGCAATTAATACTTTTGCTTTGCTTTGCCCAAACCTGTCTAGGACTCCGCCCAAGCCAAAGTCTGGCGAGCAGGAAGTCCAAATAGCCCCAAGAGATGTTGCGGCTAACATCCCAATGACCGCTTCGGGAACATTTGAGATAAATGCTGCGACACGGTCTCCTTTTTTCACTCCAAGAGATTTTAGCCCAAAGGCACATTTTGCAACTTGAGAGTGTAACTCGGAGTAAGAAATATGCAAGGGCTTTTGATTCTCTGCCCAATGGATTATTGCCGTGGCATAGGGAGTTATAGTGTGATACTTTAGCAGATTTTCTGCAAAGTTTAACTTCGCTCCCGCAAACCATCCTGGGCGTGGAATTGGGAATTTTGTTTTCTTAGATTCTGAGTAAATTGAGTGGAACCTTTCAGAATAAATCACAGAAGAATAATCCCAGACTGATTTCCAAAAGTCTTCAATATTTTCTATTGACCAAGCATATAAATCATTGTAATTATTGAAGTTGCGAGAGTATCTTTGATTGACATACTCGAGATATTTTGACATGCTCGATGATTTTACTTCTTCTTCACTTGGGCTCCAAAATGCTTTAGGATTCATTGTCTTATATGTATTTAGCTGAATAGGGCGATTAGAAAGAAACAATATAGCAAAATAGTTGCTATCATTTAAAACTGTAAACTTGTGAGTTGAAAAATAAATTTAAGCCTGAGCTCTTGTGATTTCAAAAGCTTATGAGATGTGAGAAATGAAAAAAGCAACTCTTTCAAAAATGAAAAGTTGCCCAAAGTACCGGAGGAGAGACTTGAACTCCCGACACCTGGATTATGATTCCAGTGCTCTAACCAACTGAGCTACTCCGGCAGAAATATTTAAAGCCTTGTCATATTTGCTTTGCTAAGAACAAGATTATAAATCGTAGACGAGAGGCATCGACAAAAATAGTAAAGATTATTGAGATTCCAATAGTTTTTTAATTTCATCTCTTAGTGCAGCCGCTTTTTCATAATCCTCGGAGCTGATTGCCTTGTCTAGTTGGGACTGCAAGCGATCGACTTTGTTTTCGTAGGATGCTGCCTTACTGCTAGGAAACTGGGTCGCCTTCCCTTCGAGCAATTCATTTTCTTCCTCATCTTGGGGCAATATTCCAGTTTCTTCGAGTAGTTCGGCACTTACATAAATTGGGCAAGAGAATCTGACTGCCATTGCCACAGCATCTGAAGGCCTTGCGTCTAGCTCGAAATCATTTTCTGCAAATATCATCCTAGCAAAGAAAGTGCCATCAGATAGGTCATTGATATACACTTCAATTAGGTCGTTGTCTTCGTTTTTGATGAAATTTTTGAATAAATCATGGGTCATTGGTCTTGGGGGTTCAACCCCTTCCATTTCGAGTGCAATGGCTTGAGCCTCGAAAGCTCCGATAATTATTGGAAGCCTTCTTTTGCCATTAGTTTCCTTGAGAATTAGTGCGTAAGCATTATTTCCAGCCGGTGAGGCAGAGAGTCCAAGTACAGTTAATTCAATCTTTTCCATTAATAATCCATTTCTTTTTTTGTATCGACAGACTGCAAAAGTACAATATTATTGCTCAAGTTGCGATTGAAGTTTTGGAATAATTTCAAATAAATCACCAACGATTCCATAATCAGCAATTTTAAAAATTGGTGCATCCTTATCCTTATTAATTGCTAGGATCACTTTCGAGCTACTCATACCAGCCAGATGTTGAACCGCCCCAGAAATGCCAACCGCAATGTAGAGGTCGGGCGAGACTGTCTTTCCCGTTTGCCCGACTTGCTCCGAATGTGATCTCCATCCAGAATCGACAACAGCGCGGGAGGCACCAACGGCGGCACCAAGTGAATTTGCGAGCCCTTCAATCAAGCCAAAATTCTTAGCATCTTTGAGTCCACGTCCGCCGGCAACTACTATCCCCGCCTCAGAAATATCTAGTTTCCCGTTAGATTTTTCAATATCAGTGATGAGTGCTTTTTTGTCTGTGTCGTTTAACTCAACGTCTGCATTTCTGATATTGACCGAAACTGTGTCAGATTTCTTGGCAGTGAAAACATTTGGGCGAAGAGCGTAAACTTGTTTTTCTGTTAGTATTTTTGTCTTAATTTGAGCTTTCGCCGCATAAACTGCTTTTGTTACAATTATCTCACCATTATCTTCCTCAAAATTTAGGCAGTCGGAAATATACCCAGCATCAAAAAATACAGAAGTACGCGGGGCAATGTCACGACCGTTGGCATTACCTGCAAAAATAATCAAATCTGCATTTTCATTCTTTGCAAGCAAAGCAATGGCTTTAGCTCGAGCGTTATTAGAGTTATCTTCTAACTTATTGAAAATTATATTGCTTAGACCGTATTCTCCAGCACCTTCTACACCCTCACTTGAGCTAGCACAAAGTAAGCCAAGCATTTCTCCACCCAAAGAACGAGCACAAGTAATTGCCTCCAAAGAGGTTCTTTTGAGTAAGCCATCTTCTGTTTCTAAGTAAATTAAGATTTTTGACATTTTTTTCCTAACAACATGTTTTTAAATTTATTTCTCTTATTAAAATGACTAGCCCGCAAGAGCATAGACATTGATTACACCACTTTGGCATCTTCTCTGAGTGAACGTACAATTTCTGCAATATCGGAATCAGAACCCGACAGGACTTTCCCCACTCTTGTCGATTGGGGAATTTCCATGCTCAAGATTTCGGTACGGTTTCCAGTCGATACAGAATCACGAATCTCGAGAGGCTTTTTCTTAGCCTTCATAATTTGTGGAAGTTTCGGGTATCTGGGTTCGTAAATGCCTTTTTGTGTGCTGATAACACAGGGAAGAGTGGTCGTGATTGTCTCTTTCCCGCCGTCAATATCGCAAAGGCATGTCGCTGAGCCGCCTTCAATATCTAAGCCCGAAACCACTGAAACCGAAGGCATATCTAACATCGCACCAAGCAAAGACTGCATCTGCATTGAATCGTAGTCGATTGATTGGCGACCGACAATTATAATGTCTGGAGAAATATCACGAGCAACGGCTGCAATATCTTGGGCGACTGAGAATGAGTCTTGGTCTTTTTTACCCTTTACCAAAACGGCATTGTCACAACCCATTGCCAAGGACGTACGCAGGACATCTTGCGATTTTTCACTTCCAACGGTTAATGCAACGCATTCTCCGCCGTGCTGCTCTTTGAGTCTGATTCCAGTTTCAAGTGCGAACTCGTCGTATGGGTTTACTATGAATTTTACTCCCGTGTCCGAGATAGCTTTCCCATCATCTGAGATGCTAATGCGTGCCGCCGTATCTGGTACACGAGAAATGCAAACAAGTATTTTCATTTAATAATCCAATTAATAATCTTTTTCAAAATATATTT
>JAJRPT010000020.1 GCA_024280675.1 Bacteroidota bacterium | reverse complement strand
CTTGGCAAAAGAAATATCCGTGAAATTGAATCAAATGGAATGATTTGCTCGGAAACTGAGCTGGAGATAGGAGATGATTCATCGGGAATTTGCGTGTTGCCAAGTAGCGCGTCAGTTGGGATTTCGGCAGCCGAATATTTGGGACTCGACGACATTGTCTTTGATATTTTCATCACACCAAACCGAGGAGATGCAAACTCTCACATTGGAATGGCACGAGAAATTGCTGCCATCACGGGTGGTGTCCTGAAATTACCAGAGATAGTTTTAGATGAAAGTGATGAAAAGACTTCAGATTTAATTAAAATTGATATTGAAAATCCAGTTGATTGCCCACGTTACATTGGCAAAGTTATTAAGGGTGCTACAATTTGTGAGTCGCCCGATTGGTTGCAAAATAGATTGAGATTGCTTGGTCTTCGTCCAATTAATCTGGCTGCCGATGCCACAAATTATGTGATGATGGAAACCGGAAATCCACTCCATGCCTTTGATCTTGACAAGGTGGGCAACAGTAAAATTATTGTAAAGAATGCCAAACAGGACGAAAAATTCACAACTCTTGACGGTAAAACACAGACACTGAATTCCGATATGCTGATGATTAGAGATGGAGGAAAATCACTTGCTATTGCTGGGGTTATGGGAGGGAAGAATTCCGAAACATCTGATGAGACAAAGAATATTTTAATTGAAGCTGCTTACTTTAATCCAAAATCTGTTCGGCGGACTGCTAGAAAACTTAATATCAATAGCGATTCGTCTTACCGCTTTGAACGAGGTGTAGATTATGACAGCTTGGAATATGCGGCGGCTCGTTGTGCTTCCATCATCACAAAATACTCGGGTGGGAAAGTATGCAGTGGCTCAGTTGATGCCTACCCAGAAAAGATAAGGCAGAAAACAAGCAAAGTTCGCTTTGAACAAGTGAGAAAAATTATAGGTGTTGAATTTACTATTTCTGAGATTAAGGAGATTGTTGAGGCTTGGGGATTTGAAATAGTTGCCGAAGGCGGACAATCAATCACTTTACTTGGGCCCACCTGGCGGCATGATTTATTGTCGGAGATTGATTATATTGAGGAAATTGCACGTGGCTATGGCTTTGATAAAATTGAGCCAAAATACTCGAGTGTGCTTAACTTTGAGGGCGAGAGGGTACCACAGGCTTTGACAGTGCCCGGGTTGAAAGAGAAGACGACAAACTATTTCATCGAAAATGGATACAATGAATGCCTCTCACAAAATCAGATTGCACCAGATTCTGCTTTGCTTTCTGGACTTGGACTTGTCAAAATAAAAAATCCTCTTGGCAGAGATATGTCTGTTTTAAGAAATAGCATGGTGCCGTCGCTTCTTGGGATTGCCAGTAGAAATTTAAAACTAAAGAATAAGAGTTTGAAACTGTTTGAACTTGGTAAAATATTTTTGCCACACGATAGTTTTGGTCAGTTCATCGAAGGTATCACCGAAGAGGATTGTCTGTGTGTTCTCCTTTGTGGGCTCTCACTTCCAATTCAATGGGCTGGAGAAAAGAGAAATTTTGATTTCTATGATATTAAAGGAGTCTTTGAAGGTTTTCTGAAAAGATTTGATTTACCTTTAAAATCAAAAGAAAATAAAATTAAAGACAATGCAAAAACATTTTTCAATGCCAACTCCCTTGGAATATTTCACAAGAAAACTCAGATTGGCACATTTGGAGAAATTGATAAATCTATACTCGCTAGATTTGATATAGAAGAAGATATTCTAATCATGCAGTTAAGTCTGAACAGCCTTTATCAAAACTCAAGCAAGAAAGCTGTTTACAGTAAAATATCTCCATACCCAGTGATGGAGCGTGATTTGGCATTTATTTTAAATTCAAACACCGAAGCTGGTAGAGTTGTAAATGAGATAAAGCGAAGGGGCGGGAAATTGCTTTCTGGCGTAAAAATATTTGATCTGTATGAAGGAAAAAATATTGAGAAAGGAAAGAAATCCATAGCATTTAAATTATATTTTTCATCGCCTAAGCGTACGCTAACAGAAGGAGAAATAATGCCAAGTGTGAATAATATTATTTCAAGCATTGAGAAAGGTTTCGAGGCTCAACTAAGAGATAAATAATAATTATGCAAGAAATCATTTATCACACAAATTTCGAGATTGAGAACTCATATTTTTGGTTCTTGTCTCGAAATGAGATAATTCAGGAAATTATTGCAACATCGACTAATCTTTCCCCCTTTGATAATGTGATTGACATAGGATGTGGCACGGGTGGATTTGCCAGTGTTATTGCTAGTGATTTTAATGTTTGTTGTTTGGACATGGAACCAATTGCCCTTGATTATTGCAGGAGGCGAGGGCTAGAAGACAGGTTTTTGGGTACAGCATCGGATATGATTAATACAGGGCGTAAATTCAAAGCAGCCTTCATGTTGGATGTGATTGAGCATATCGAAGATGACCGTGCGGTTGCAAGAGATGTTTTTAATTTGCTTGAACCCGGCGGATGGTTCATTGCCGCAGTTCCAGCCTATGGGTGGATGTGGACTGCACATGACGAGATGCATATGCACCACAGACGCTATGATATGAAGTCTTTTCTTCCGCTCTTTGAAAATGCTGGCTTTGAGATTAAATACAAGACTTATTTCAATACATTTCTTTGCCCGCTGGCCATTGCAAAAAGAATGTTGGATAAATTTACTGGAGCCCAAAAAAAGAAAAGCGAGCCGGTTGATGTTATCCCAGGTTTTCTAAACAGTGTTTTTAAGAAAATATTTTCTGCAGAGAAGTATTTTCTGCCAAATATGAGCTTTCCCTTTGGACTCTCGATTTTAGTCCTTGCACAAAAACCTATGAACCAACATGAAAAACATTAATAAATATCTTCCTTATATTTTATTCATACTTTTTACATTGATTTTCTTTTGGGACATTCTTGTTGGAGATGCTTTCTTTTGGGAGGATTTTGCAGAATACGTCTACCCAGTACAAACATTTGCAGCCAGAGAATCTGCAAACTTTTCTCTGCCTCACTGGAATCCATACTCG
>JAJRPT010000019.1 GCA_024280675.1 Bacteroidota bacterium | reverse complement strand
GAATTGTAAACATACTTCATTATTATTCCAAAAATTGGAGCTGACACTCTGCCACCCTGGCCATGATCTCCAATTGCGTCAAATGTGATACGTTGATCATCGAAACCCACCCAAACTCCACAAATAAGCTCTGGAGTGAATCCAACAAACCAAGCATCGGCGTTGCCATTGGTGGTGCCAGTTTTGCCAGCACAGTCTATATCACGCAAGGCACGGTTGTCCAATGTTTCTAACATTCTCCTTACCCTTACTCCAGTGCCACGGTCGATGACTGCTTCCATCATTGAGCAAACTGTATTGGCTATCTTGGATTCAAGTGCGTCGCTTATCATGTTGGATTTGTTCCTATTGAATACCGTCGAATTGTTCTCATCCTCCACACTCTTGATATAAAAGGGTTGGACGTGATAGCCATTATTTGCAAAAATTGAGTAAGATGAAGCAAGTTCAATTGGTTTTATCTCGCCCCCAGCTCCGAGTGCTAGGGCTGGTACGGCAAGCAAAGGTGATTCGACGCCTGCCCTTTGCATTAATTCTTTTACTAGCTCAGGTGTGGTGTGTTCGGTTATAAGTCGTGCGGCAACAGAATTTATTGAACGACGTAAGCTCTCTGCTAGTGTCTTGAAATTAGTGCTATCACAACCTTTTGTAGGAGAACGGGGTGACCAAGTTGCCGATGTCACGGGATCGGTGAATGTCATCGGCCCGCAATCAATTAGGCTGTCGGGCGAAAGACCAGACGCCAGTGCCATGGCATACACAAATGGCTTTACGGCCGAGCCTGGTTGACGGCGAATTTGAGTGACATGGTTGAGTGAATGACGAGCGTGGAAATTCTCATTCATGAATTTGCTCGAAGCACCTACCATAGCCTTCACAGCACCTGTCTTTGGCTCGATGACTACGACTCCGCATTGGATTGTGGTCACAGCATTTTTGACCGAATCGGCAAATGATTTGTCCGACCATAGTTTCATTTTCATCTCTTGCCGCTCTTGACCTTTTAACTTTCTGTAGCGTGGGTCTCGTCTTATCGCCTCGTTCATTATAGTTGTCTGTAGTTTTCTGTTATTCTTCCACTTGAATTTCCTGTCAAATAGCTTTTGATAATAATTGACCTGCGAATCGGCGGCCGCAAGTGCAAATCTCTGAATCCGAGAATCCAAAGTGGTTTTAATCGAAAGGCCATCGGAGTGTATATTGAGATTTTTGAATTTGGAATCGTCACCGAACATTTGCCGAATTAATTCAACAAAGTGTGGAGCAATTCCGCCCCGTCGTGCTTTGCCATCTTTTTTGATAAGATTAATTTCTTCTTTGGAGTATTCCCAGAAATCATTATCGGAAATAACCCCATGATCTCGCATCATTGAAAGTACAATATTACGTCTTGCCACCGCACGATTTGGATGCTTGAATGCGTCGAAGAAGTTGGGTCCCTTGACCACGCCTATTAAATACGCAATCTCACTCATCCTCAGATCTGAGGGTTGTTTGCCAAAATATGTTTTGGCAGCTATATCAAGACCATAAGCTCCGGCTCCAAAATATACAGTGTTTACATACATTTCCAATATTTCTTGCTTGGTGTAGCGTTGCTCAATCCGAATTGCCGTTGCCATCTCACGTAGCTTGCGACAGATTGTGTTTTTTTGACCAACAAATAATTTACGGGCAAGCTGTTGGGTGATTGTCGAACCGCCTTGTTTTTGGTAAACTCCAAATACTACATTTAGTATCGTCTTGCTCACCGCCCGAACTGTTCGCCCAAGGTGTACGCCCCAGTGATTGTAAAATTCTCTGTCTTCGGTGGCAATCAGTGAACGAATATAATTAGAGGGTATCTCTTCAATGCTGAGATTGATACGCTTTTGGGTTGAGAAATAATGAAGAAGCTCGCCGTCTTCTGAATATAGGCGGGTGGCGAGGCTTTGGTCTGGGTTCTCTAGTTGGTCTACCGAAGGAAGGCTACCGCTCAAACAATTACTAATAAAATAGGAAAGCCCACCCAAGAGAATAATTGTGATGGATATGAGTATAATTAGTAAATGTTTTGGCTTGAATCTCAAAAATATTCCGTTCGTATTTTATATTTTCTTAAATTATGAATTCGCTTTTAGCTATGCCATATTTTATTATACAAATATAGCATAATGTATTGATGTAATTAAATTCATACTTGAAATATTCCACGACAAAAAAATGACCGAAGAACAATTTGTTAAAATGATTACCTATCTTGTGCAGTTTTCAATTGCAGTGACAATGCTGCAGGTGTATCTGAGGGTAAATAAAATTTGGAAACGTAAGCACGAAAGAGAAGTTGCCGAATCTCAGTCTATTGTTGGTGGTTTCTTGCTCATTGCTAACTGTGCTCTTTGGATAGTCTACTATATTTACGCCGAACCAGACTTACTTTCCTCCATAGACACACTCCTTTATATGTTTGAAGCATCAGTGTTTACGCTCATCTCCACAGGGTTCTGGGTCAAGGGTCAGGGGAGAATGGGTTTTATGAAGCTAATAAAACGTGCCTTCAAGATGGAAAGGAAAGAAGCAGATTATCTGATTAAAAGATTCTTCAAGCCAACCAATGCTGGCGTAATCATCGACATACTCTACCAACTTGCACTCATAGATGATGATTTTGACCCAAAAGAAGAAGCACTAATCCGTGCCTTTGCAAAAGAATGGAGTATTGAATTTGATACAGAAAAATTAAATCAGATGAGTGCAAGTGATACCAAATCAGGATACATGAGGCTCAGAAAATCAGTGGAAGATTACCTGGCTACCAGCCCTCAAAAAGAACAAGCGGCTCAACTAAAAGATATGATGCAGACTATGATTGAAGCAGATGACGAAGTCACCGCCGAAGAAGAACTAATTTCGTCCGAACTTATCGGTCTGGTCGAAAACTACGTCAGCCAAGGAAGTGGCTCAGACCTCTTCCATGTTATGATTGTTCCCCAGAACAACGACCATCACCGCTCAGTCATTGCTCTGAACCCAGATGCTAAAGAATATCAGGTCTCAGGCGGAACCGCTTATTCGGTCGGTTCATTTTATTCAAAAAAATATGCAGATATGATTTGCGACCAATACCGTGAGGAGAAGTTGTTTACCATTGTTCAAAACCCTGAATCCACAGCAACTGACTCCGAAGAGAAAAAAGATCTTGACATTTAAGCTATATTTTTAAACCTAGAATTAAAAGATTATCTGGTAAATAATGCTATACTATTTCTTAAATTGGATTCGAACTAGCTTTGATACACCTGGTTTTGGTGTGTTTCAGTATCTGTCCTTTCGCTCGGCGGCGGCAGCCATCACAGCACTTATAATTTCTCTTCTTTTTGGGCAGAAACTAATTAATACGTTAAAGAAAATGCAGATGTCCGAACAAGCCAAAACAGAGCTTCAAGACATTGGGCTTCATGTAGAAAAAGCCGGCACTCCAACAATGGGCGGGCTTATCATTTTGCTCGCCGTTCTGTTGCCTACCATACTTTGGGCTGATATGTCCAATATGTTCGTGATTATGATTGTCCTTGTTACAACTCTTATGGGGATGCTGGGCTTTCTTGACGATTATCTGAAGGTAATAAAAAAATATAAAAAAGGACTGATTGCCAGATATAAAATAATTGGACAGGTTGCCATTGGTTTGATTCTGGGCGGGACAATTTATTTTTTCCCAGAGTCATTCTCTCCAACTTTTCCAGATTATAATACTCTGACAACTATTCCCTTTGCAAAGGAT
>JAJRPT010000018.1 GCA_024280675.1 Bacteroidota bacterium | reverse complement strand
ACTCAGTTGCTTAACGTTACTAAATAATACCCACTAGAATGGTATTAGAGTTTAGTATGCAGTTACTTTTTGTAAAACTCTTGGCAATTTATTTTGCTAAGAGTTTTTTATTATAAAATATTTCTTTCAATCACCCATCTTACTGGATTAATTTTGAAACATGCTTTCGCTAAGTAATTTAAATATAGAATTTGGTGGCAGGGTTCTCTTCGACGATGTCACTTTCACAATTTCCCGTGGCGACAGAATTGGTCTGATTGGTCGCAATGGTGCTGGCAAATCAACCTTGCTAAGGATTATCGCACGGGAGTCAGAACCAGATTCTGGGACACTAAGCTCAAGCAAAGGATTTACAATTGGCTATCTTGCCCAAGAAATACTTATTGATTCAACTCTGTCCGTCATTGAGGAAACAAAATCTGCAAGAAAAGAAATTCAAGAAATTGAAAATAAAATTACAGCACTAGAAGAAGACATAGCCTCAAGAAATGATTATGACACAGAGCAATATTTAGATCAAATCAGTTTGCTCTCAGACGCCAACACAGAGTTTGAACTCCTTGATGGCAATTCACTCGAAGCAGATGCCAACAGAATTCTCACAGGGCTTGGTTTTGAGCCTAGGGATTTAAATAAATCTGTGCAAGAAATGTCTGGTGGCTGGCAAATGAGGGTAGAGCTGGCAAAGATTCTTCTGTGCCGTCCGGACTGTATATTGATGGATGAGCCGACGAACCATCTTGATATTGAGTCAATTTTATGGTTGGAAGATTTCTTGAAAAGTTATGAAGGATCTGCATTAATTGTCTCACACGACAAGAGATTCCTAGACAATGTGACCAACCGCACAATCGAAATATCACTCGGCAAGACTTACGATTACAAACTACCATACTCAAAATTTGTAATTCAGAGGCAGGAATTACTTAAAATTCAAATTGCGGCAAAGAAAAATCAAGAGAAACAAATTGCTCACATGCAGAATTTTGTCGATAAGTTCAGAGCAAAAGCCAGACAAGCCTCCCGCGCACAGTCCAAGTTAAAAGCCATCGATAAAATTGATAAGATTGAAGTCGAAGGTCTTGACAACTCACGTGTTAGCTTTCAATTCCCAGAGGCTCCACGCTCTGGACGATTGGTTGCCGAAGCCACTAATCTTGTCAAACATTATGGGGACAAACTCGTATTAGACGATATTGACTTTGCGATTGAAAGAGGCGAGAAGCTAGCATTTATTGGTAAAAATGGAGAAGGTAAATCAACATTCTCACGCATAATTGCTGGAATTGAACCCTATGACGGCAACATGAGCGTAGGTCAGAATGTAAGTATCGGGTATTTTTCACAAGATGCGGCCAAGAAGATGCGGGGTCAGGAGACGGTTTTTGATGTGATTGAACGTGTGGCAAAGGGAGATTTACGCTCGCAAATCAGAAATTTGTTGGGTGCATTTCTTTTCAGCGGTGACGATGTTTACAAGAAAATAGATGTGCTTTCTGGAGGCGAGAAATCTAGGCTTGCACTTTGTCAAATGTTGCTCGAACCGGTTAATCTTTTAATCATGGACGAGCCGACCAATCATCTTGATATGGCTGCAAAGGATGTACTCAAGGGTGCGCTTGCAAAATATAATGGTGCTTTGATTATTGTTTCTCACGACAGAGAGTTTCTTCAGGGATTAACCACTAAAACCGTGGAATTTTCAAAGCATAAGATTAAGGAAATCTTGGGTGATGTAAACCATTATTTAAAAATACGTGCCTTCGAGTCGGTTTCCTGTCTTGAGCGAAGCATTAAGGCTAAAAATTCTAAATCTAAGACAAAGGTTGCCCACAACAAAAACCGTAATTTCCAAAGAGAAGAAAGAAAGTTAAAAAGATTAATTGAGAAAAATGAGCAAGAAATTTCTGAAATTGAAAATAATATTTCTAAAATTGAAGATGTTTTTTCGGATATAAGTTTAATTTCAGATCATCAAAAAATGAACAAAACCCAAGACGATTATGAGATTCAAAAAGATAAATTAGATGTAAAAATGAATGAATGGGAAGAGAACTTACAACTACTTGAAACGCTTTATGGCTAGTTATAATCACTGGCAGAAAAGAATAAACTCTATAAGTCATACAAAAAATATTATATTTGTAGTCATGCAAAAAATATATTTATCAAAAAATGTTTAAAAGCGTAAATAAAATACATTTTGTCGGAATTGGCGGAATCGGGATGAGCGGAATTGCTGAAATTCTACTCAATAGTGGTTTTTTAGTATCTGGTTCAGATATAGCCGAATCGGAAAACACTCAATATTTGAGTGGGCTTGGCGTTGAAATATTTATTGGTCACGACAAGAAAAACATACGTGGTGCCGATGTTGTGGTTTATTCCTCTGCAGTCGATACTTCAGATAATCCTGAAACTTTAGAAGCTGGTTTGCACAAAATTCCATTACTAAGGCGTGCCGAAATGCTTGCCGAAGTCTCTCGCCTAAACTATTCTATTGCAGTATCCGGAACTCACGGCAAGACTACGGCAACTTCCATGCTTGGGCTTATTTTGATAAGGGCTGGAATCGACCCAACTGTAATTGTTGGTGGTCGATTGAAAGATTTTGGCGGAACAAATGCTCGGTTGGGAAAGGGCGAGTGGACGCTTGTCGAAGCAGACGAATATGACCGCTCTTTTTTGCAACTTACACCAACTATTGCCGTAATAAACAATGTCGAAGCCGAGCACATGGATGTCTATCGTGACATTGATGATGTCGAGTCTACTTTTGCAGAATTTGGAAACAAAGTACCGTTCTATGGCTTTGTGGCTCTTGGTCTTGATGACGATGGTGCCAAGAACGTACTGGCTAGAATTAACAAAAAAGTAATAACTTATGGCTTTAATCGTAACTGTGATTTGCGAGCCGAAGCTCTTGAATATGTGGGTGGAATGACCGAGTGCAGAGTTTACGAGCAAGACGTTTTGCTTGGAAATATTAAACTGCAAATCCCTGGACGGCACAATATGCAGAATGCACTTGCAGCCCTCACCGTTGCCCGAGCACTTGATGTCAAATTCTCAACAATTACACAAGCACTGGAAGAATTTGCTGGTGTTTATAGGCGTTTTGAGACAAAAGGAATTTACCGAGATGTTCTTATAATTGATGATTATGCTCACCATCCAACCGAAGTCAGAGCGACTCTCGAGGGTGCGTCCAATTTTTTTGATGGTCGGATTGTATGCCTTTTCCAACCTCACACATTCAGCCGAACCAAAGACCAGTATAAAGAATTTGCTAAATCTTTTGACTCGGCTGATGTCTTACTCATAATGGACATTTACCCTGCAAGAGAAAAACCAATTGAGGGTATTAATGGCAACATGATTGTCAATTCTGCACGTGATTATGGGCATAAGAACGTGCACTTTGTTGCAGACTCTTTTTCTGCTCTTAGCAAATTAAAAGAAATATTAAAGGCGGGTGATTTGCTCATAACCATGGGTGCCGGCGATGTCTGGAAAATAGGCGAAAGCTTAATAAACGAAATAAACGAAAATAATACTAATAATTAAAGGTTCAAAAAGAAATGAGATTTATGTTTTGTGTGCTAGTCCTAGCCTCTTTTTAGGTGTGAATGTTTCCCTTGCCTCCTTGGTTGACGACAAAGTCATTGCCACCGTTGGCTCCGAAGATATAATTTATGGGCAGGTTCAATCTGCCTATCAGAAGAATCTCTCCCGGGAAGAAAAAAGACTTTTCAAACTTCATCCCGATAGCTTGTACAATTTTCTAAATCTTTATATTGATTACAGGCTTAAAGTCTTGGACGCAATCGACAAAGGATATTTGCAAGATTCATCTGTTGTTGAGGAAATAAATAGCAATAGGAGAATGCTGGCAGAATCATTCTTTTTTGACAGATATATGATGGGACCTAAACTTGAAAAGATAATGGACAGAAGAAAATGGGATTTGAAATTTGCATACATTATTATTTCCAAACAAGACGAGGGCAAAAATCTTGCAAAAACTGCACCCCATAGGGCAAGGGCTTGCTTGCAAAGGGCACTGAAAGGCGAGGACTTTGGATTGCTTGCCAAGGAATACTCCGCAGACTCAAAGAGTGCTCACAAAGGCGGCGTGGTTGATAAATATATTACTGGTGCCAGAATTCAAAAGCCATTGGAAGACGTGCTTTACGGTCTCAAAGTTGGTGAGGTCTATGAGCAAGTGGTAGAAACTTCTTATGGATATTTTATAGTTAAGTTATTAGAAAAAGAACCCAGAAAGCTACTAAAGACTCGCCATCTTCTCATTGGTTCTTTGGGCGGATACCAATCCGACGACTCACTGGCAATGCAAAAAAGAGCCGACAGCTTGTACTCTCTGCTAAAAAATGGCGCCGACTTTGCCGAACTTGTCAAAGCTAATTCCGGAGACGATGAATCAAAAGAAAATGGCGGGCTATTCAAAGAATATTATTCCCGCTCGACCGGGCAGGAAGAAAGTGGCAATCCCATTATTGCAGGTTTTGAGTCTGTTATGTTTGGTTTAAAAAAAGGAGAAATATCGGCGCCATTTTGGACAGATTATGGGATTCATATTATTAAAATTGAAGACATAAAAGATCCAGATATTGAGAAGGAATACAAAAAAGTAAAGAAACTATACAAAAGAATTTACTACGCAGCGGACAGAGAAAGTTATCTCGACTCTCTTTCTGGTGCTTTTGGCTTTGAGATTGTGGAAAAGAGCTTAAATACCCTACTTTCAAAAGTGGACACAAACAAAACAAACCTTGGAAAAGAGTGGGATAAAAACATAGGCGAATCAGAAAGAAAACTCACTCTATTTAAATTTAACAATAATGATTATTCTATAAATCAGTTCATCAACTTATCCAATGCAAAATCCAAACTAAGAGGCTTTGCCCTAAATAAACGAGGAATCCAAGAGGCTTGTTTGAAATTAATTGATGACGAGCTTTTTTCTGTGGCTTCATTCGACCTAGAGAAAGAAGTTCCTGAGTTTGGTAATTTACTATCAGAATTCAGAGATGGAATTATCTTATTCAAGGCAGAAGATGAAGAAGTTTGGCAAAAGAAAAGTTTTGATTCCACTCTGGCACGCACTTATTTCGATTCGACTTCGAGCCGGTATGTGACCAACTATGTCTACGATATGAGCGAAATATTTATTATTACAAAAAGAGAGGCAAGCGAAGTCTTCGATGCCCTTAGCAATGGTGCAGATTTTGATTCATTGGCAGCACTCAGAACTCAACGCTCTTCCTATCGTGAGAAGAAAGGACGCATGGGCAAACTTGACGCAAAAAGAGACAAAGTAGCATCCCTTATCCTCCCCTCGGAGGCAAAGGCGGGCAAGCTCTTCGGTCCCATTGAGTCTGGAAAGGGATACTCTATTATCAAAATCCATTCGGTCGAAGCTCCTAGGCAAAAAACTTTCAACGAAGCATTCCAAAGCCTTGCACCTAGGGTTCAGGACATTCTCCAAAGCAATCTAAGAAAGCAATGGCTCCAGAGGGTTCGCACCAAGCATAAAGTAAAAATTAACAAATCCAATATTGACGAGATTTTCAAATATGGAAAAAGTCAAAAGTAAGAATTAATTAAATAAACAAGCGATTAAAAGTATGTTGAAAATTATTGCATTTGTCTGGCTATTCTTTTTTTGGATAAATTTTGCCATGGCTCAACTCCCAAACATTGAATTGGAAGAGGGGAAATCTCTTGACAAAATTGTTGCCGTTGTGGGCAATCAAATCATTTTAGCATCCGAGCTGGACGCACAAGTTTACAGAAGCATGGGAGCCGATCGGTCAGTCAGCTTTGCCGACAAGGATATTCGTGCAAAAATCCTCGATCAACTCATTGACGACAAGCTCATGGTCGTAAAGGCCATCGAAGATTCAATGGAGGTTTCAACAGAAGAGATAGACGCTCGTTGGGGGCAACTCCTCGAGCAGTGGGTGAGCCAGTACGGATCGGAGGAGCGGATTGAAAAGATTTTCAGCAAGCCAATATCAAGAATCAAATACGATTATTCCCTTCAGATCCGCAATCAAATACTTTCACAAAAATTATCTTTCCAGAAATTTGGACAAATCAGCATTACTCCAAAAGAAGTCGGGCGTTTTTTCAATGAATTCAAAGACTCAATGCAAGTTATTCCAGATCAATACGAACTATCACACATAATGATAAAAGTATTAGCCGACGAGTCCAGCAAGAAAAAAGCGTTCGACAAAGCCCAAATGATTCGTGACTCTTTGCTTGACGGCACAGACTTTTCTGAGCTTGCAACAAGAAATAGCCAAGACCCAGGCTCGGCTCCATCGGGCGGAGAGTTGGGTTGGTTCGAGAGGGGGAAATTATTTCCAGAATTTGAAAAAGAAGCCTTTGCACTTTCCAAAGGTGAAACATCCCTGCCCGTCGAGACTCCTTTTGGCTATCATATAATCCAAACCATTGACAAAGAAAAAAGCTCAATACTCACCCGCCATATTCTTATTAAATTTGGTGAGACAGAGGATAAGCAACAAGAAACAATAGACAGGCTTTCAGAAATTAAGACCAGGATTGAAAATGGAGAAAGTTTCGACTTGCTTGCCAAGGAGTTTTCCCAAGATGAAAATACTCGTGGATTTGGTGGTTCCTTGGGCAAAATGATGCTTGGGCGTATTTCCCCATCAATGCTTGCCGCCATAAAAGACATTGAGGAGGGAAAGATTAGCGAACCCATCCCCTATAAAACCAGCGACAACAAACCAGCATACCACATTATTCTTAAAAAGAAATTCTACCCATCTCACAGGATGAATCTCGAAGAAGATTATTCCCAAATCGAATACTTTGCAAAAATGAACAAGCAAACTGAAATAATGAAAAAATGGGTAGCACAACTACGCAAAGAGCTTTATTGGGAAATTTATTAAGACTTTCTAAAATAATAATCTGGGCGACGGTCACTAAAAATATTATTAATACTATTAAATGACTTGTCACGAGTTTTTTCTGGGAATATTTCTGCCGAAATAATTATTTCATTCTCTGCCCCAGCGCTTGTTAGGTGCTTTCCATTATAGTCATAAATTGCAGAAGAGCCATTAAAGACAAGTTCTTCGTCGTCTTGCTTTTCTTTTCCAATCCTGTTTGCAACACCGATATAGACTTTATTTTCAAGTGCACGAGCCGACATCACAGAGTCCCAAACTCCAGTCACAAGATTGGACGGGCAAAGAATCAAATCAGCTCCACCCAAAGCAAGAGTGCGTGCCGCCTCTGGAAATCTCCAATCATAACAAATCATCAGACCAATATTAATGTCAAACTCTTCGGAATAGGTATTGAAAAACCCTGTATTTCCTTCTGAGAAAATATTTCTTTCTTTGCTGAAGAGATGTGTTTTGCGGTAAATACTAGATTGACTTTTCCTAGGCATAAGAATCGCCACAGAATTATAAATCTCTTGGCCATCCAGCTCTGGAAATCCAAGCACAATGATTTTATTTAATTCTGTGCTAAATTCCTGTAGCTCACAAATCCCGTCAGAGTCAGCCTCCATTGCAAGCGACGCTAACTCATTTTTATCTTTGAAAAAATAACCAGATGTAGCAAGTTCTGGAAAGCAAAGTATATCGGAATTGTCATTTTCTACAATAGTTTTTATATAATCGAAATTTCTTTCTTCTTCGCCCAAACGTGGCTCAAACTGGGCAAGCGACAATATTGGCATTCTAATTCCTATTCAAATTATGGACTTAATATAAAATTATTTTTTGTTTTTTATTTTTTTACTTAAATTGCCAAAGTATTTCTACCTTAGTTTTTTAAACAAGCAAATAGGCTGTCTAGCTTTGAACAAATTTAATAGATTTATCTTTACTTTACTAATTATCTTTACTCTGTCCTCCTTTGGATTAGAGGCTAAGAGTCGTAAAGAAATTAAAAGAGAAAAGGCAATAAACTATATCCGTGAGAACTCCGACGAGATAGCCGACCTAGCTGGCATCAACAATCAGGATCCAGTCCCAGAACAAGAAAATCCATTCTGGAATTATGGAACTATGCTTGGTGACGGGGGCGAAGACCTCGACGAGCTTGAGCTAGAAGACGATTTGCAAATCTCCGAAGAAGTCTTCTTTATGATGTGGACAGATTTCATTGATGGCAATGAAGAAAACAACGACATTACCGACAACGGAATCGAAAAATCACTGATGATGGAATCAATCATGGACTGGCTCGGCACCAAATACCGTTTTGGTGGGGACAGTCGTCGCTCCATTGATTGCTCGGCATTCACTCGCCGTATTTTCCGTGAAACTATGAATATTGAATTGCCACGTACGGCTCGCATCCAATACAAGATTGGCGATAAGATCAATCGTGAAGACCTTCAATTTGGCGACTTAGTTTATTTCAAGACTCGCTCCTATGCTGCCATCACACACATTGGCATTTATCTTGCCGATGGCATTTTCGTCCACGCTGGTCGCCGTGATGGCGTTGCCTTTGCCTCGCTCGACAACAGCTATTACAAGCGTAAATACCGTGGTGCTCGTCGTCTCACCCCAGAGGATTTCTCCCGACTGGAGCTATCAAGCAACAACACTAAGCCATCAAATAAAAACTAACAAAGCTGTCTCTTCTTACAACTCAAGCTGTGATATATGGGGGGGGGTGAAGTAAGTATTTTTATTTTTAATTAGTGCTGACATTTTTCTTCCGCTTCCATTCATAATAATAAAAAAGTGGCAATCCAGCAACAACAAGTACAAGCCCAAATACTGAATTAATAATTTCGGCATCTCCGGTAATATAAGCCGTAATTTCATTATATAGCGTTAGTATTACAAATAATCCAGCAATCACAACAAAGACAATCGGCACATAAGGATAGCCCCAGACTTTATAGGGCCGTGGTACATCTGGCATTTTCTTACGCAATATAAACACACCAACGGCACCGGCGGCATAGAAAATCCACGTCACAAAAATCAACATATCGGTAAGCGTATCAAAATGCCCAGAAAATACCAATACACACGCCCAACATGCTTGAAGCAGTAGTGCATTGGCAGGTGTAGACCATTTCTTATGAGTATTCCCTACCCATGGGAAGAACATTTTGTTGCGAGCCATTGCGTAATAAACACGAGCCGAAACCATGATTGTCCCATTTGTAGTTCCAAAAGTTGAAATCATAACAGCCGCCGAAACAAATGCGGCACCAAGCCCGCCCATTGCTTTTCCTGCAACATCGGCTGCCACAATGGTCGATCTAGCCATCTGCTCAACTGGCAAAACATACAAGAATGCTAGATTAATAAGCACATAAACGGCGATAATAATCATTGTTCCTAGCACAAGTGCACGTGGAATATTTCTTTGAGGATTCCTCACCTCGCCTGCAATATACGTGATATTATTCCAACCGTCATAAGACCAGAGAGCACCCGACAGTGCGGCAATCACGCCCGCCATCACTCCAGCCGATGAATAAGAGTAAACGCTCGCATCTCGAACAAAATTGTCTACCGAACCTCCACCCCAAGCAAAAGCAAATGCTATTATAATTAAAATTGCTAAAACTTTGGCAATGGTGAAAAATGCCGAAAGACTCCCGCCAAATATTATCCCAAAATAATTTACTAAGCTCAGAAATAAAATCACACAAACCGTTATTATCTTCACTCCAAAATCAGCCAATGGGTAAATATTACCAATAAAGGGTATGGTAAACATGCTTGCTTTTATCTGTTCGGCACTAAAAATATCTCGAATTAGAAAGGCATCGAAGAACTGTGAATATTCGGCAAAGACCCAGGCAATGGCTGCAATCGAGCCGCTTTGAATAACGGCAAAGAGTGCCCATCCGTACAGAAATGCGATCAATCTTCCGTACATTTTTTCAAAGAAAACATATTGCCCGCCCGTTGCCGTAATCATCGAAGCAATCTCGGCATTGGTCAATGCACCCGCCAGAGTCAGCAATCCCGCACCAATCCACAAAGCAATCATAAGCTCAGGTGAGCCAAGTTGGTCTGCCATCGTGGCCGGTTTTTTGAATATGCCAGAGCCAATCACAGCACCGATTACTATCATCAGCGTTGTGAAAAACCCAAGTCGTGGGAGAAGTTCTTTTTTGCTATCTTGCATAAATTAACATAAATCAAAAATAATCTGCGTATCTTGAGAATAAGTTTATTAAAAAAAATATTAAAAACATGAAAAAGTGGACAAGTTCAGATTCTGCCCGACTCTATAACACAGAGGGATGGGGCAGAGATTATTTTTCAATTAATAAAAGTGGTAACATAGCCGTAAAGCTCTCAAAAGCCGATGTAGATCTCCACCAAGTCATCACTGGTCTTGCCTCAGAAGACATTAATACTCCCATTTTAATTCGTTTCCCAGAAATATTTGAATCTCGTGCGAAGAAGATTAGCTCAGCATTTGATTCTGCTAGCAAGGAGTTTGGTTACAAAAGCAAATCATTCTGTGTCTACCCCATCAAGGTCAATCAAATGAAAGCCGTTGTCGAAGAGATTGCAAATCTGGGAGACAAATACAAGATAGGGCTAGAGGCTGGTTCCAAACCAGAACTTCATGCGGTGCTTGCAGTTGCAGCAGATTCGGCTCCTATTGTCTGCAATGGTTACAAGGATGAAGATTATATCGAGCTTGCCCTCCTTGCCCAGAAAATGGGAAGGAACATTCACTTGGTAGTAGAAAAGCTGAATGAAATCCACCAAATAATCAATATTGCCAAAAAATATTCAACCCGCCCAAATATTGGAGTGAGGGTAAAGCTCACCAGCTCTGGAGCTGGGAAATGGGAAGATTCCACCGGCGACAAATCCAAATTTGGACTTGGTGCCGCCGACCTACTAGAGTTTGTAGATATTGTAAAAAATGCTAATTTATTGGATTCTGTGAAGTTGATTCATTTTCATATTGGTTCACAAATTACAAAGATACGCAGTATCAAAAATGCTTTACGTGAGGCAGCAAATTATTATTACCAACTCAGAAAACTAGGTTGTGATATTGAATATTTCGATGCTGGTGGGGGGCTTGGAGTTGATTACGATGGCACCAATTCATCGAATACTTCCTCAATTAATTACGATATTGCTGAATATGCAAACGATGTCGTCTTCTCAGTCGTCAATATTTCCAACAAATATAATCTACCTCATCCGAAAATCATTACCGAATCCGGGCGAGCACTCACCGCCCATCATTCCGTTTTGGTATTCGACGTACTCGAGAAGATGAGCGTACCAACAATTTCAGATGATTACCAAATTGACGCAAATGCCCACGAAAACATACTTGAATTATACAATATTTACGAGAAAATAAATCATACAAACTTGTACGAATGTTGGCACGATGCGACTCAAATAAGAGAAGAGAATAACACTCTTTTTTCAATCGCCAACATGGACTTAACCTCAAGGGCCGAAGCCGAAAGACTTTACTGGTCGGTGGCAAAAAAGTTCTATGATTTGGGTCACAGCGACGATCCCGGCTCTGAGGAGTTCTCCGAGGTTTCACGCCAGTTAGCCGACAAATATTTCTGTAATTTTTCTCTTTTCCAATCTCTTCCAGACTCCTGGGCAATCGATCATTTATTCCCCATTATGCCACTTCACAGGCTAGAGCAAGAGCCTAGGAGGCGGGCTACAATCCAAGACATTACTTGCGATTCAGACGGGAAGGTCAATTATTATGTTGGTGAAAATGGCATTAGCAGAACCCTCCCCGTCCATGATTTCTCCTCTGGTGAAAAATATTATTTGGCCGTATTTCTAGTCGGTGCATATCAAGAAATCCTGGGCGATATGCACAATTTATTTGGAGACACCAATTGTGTTCATATTAAATCTTTGAAGGGTGGCTACGAAATTAGCCAAGTAATCGACGGAGAATCACTCGACGAAGTGCTAAACTATGTCGGATTCAAGGCAAAGGATCTAGTCAAAAAAATGGAATCTTGGCTTGCGAAATCTGTTAAATCTGGCAAAATAACAAAAGATGAAGCCAGAGAATATCTAGCAATCTACGGCTCTGGGCTTTATGGCTACACTTATTTGGAGTGACTCACAAAGAAATCTTCATCCTTGAATATCTGCTGCCAACTATCCTTATTGATTTTGAAATAGGCTTCATTGACCGAAGATTTTATAATAAGAGACGAATCGCCTTCAATTTCAAATGCAATTATGCTAATTTTTTTGTCACCAGAACTAACAAACTCTACCCAGTAGTCAGCTTCATTTTCTTTTGGAGCGAACTCGTCTTCAAAGTCTGATGAATGGACTCTCTTTACACCATCGATATAATCTCCAACCAGCTTTAAAGAAATGTTCTGATTATTCTTCTGCCACGAAGAGTCATTTTTGGAAAGAGTAAAAGTAGATGAATTGTTTTTAAAAATAATTCTATTTACATCTTGATTATTTATTTTTAGCAAAACTTGATTGCGAAAATCTTTCAGTCCCCTCCCAAGAGATAGCGAGAAGAAGCCCTCTGTTGCGTAAACATTATTTTTCCCAGCAACACGCACCATTGATATTCCTCTGATTCCTTGCATTGAGCCGAGGCTATTGTTGTTCGTCACCGGAGAAAATTTCCCAACAACAATGTCAAATACTTTTTCTCCCAATGCAAAAATCTGAACTTTTGTTCCCAGCGAATCGGTGACGTGATATTTTCCCCACTGGCTTTCTTGCCTGGAATCTATTCTAATCGACTTGAGCTTGCTAAATTTTAAAATTATATGATTTACAAATTCATCTTCGGTTTGGTATTTTCTGCCACCTGAATATAGCGACCACTTGTCATTTTCTTTGGTAAAAATAAATTCATCTTTATTCCCCGCCCCATCAATAATAACGAATTTATCTACACCAGCCGGGTCAAAGGGCTGAAAGTCTAGCTCATAATTCTTTTCGCTGGTCTCTAGTAATTCAAAAGCAATGTAGATAACTAGCAATGTGAGGAATATTATTAAAATATGTTTTTGTTTCATTTTGCAAATTATTTAATTTTATTAATTAAAGTCCTGATTCATTCTTTTGATTCTTAGTTTCTTCCTCATCCAAAATCTAAATATTCCATATAAAATTACAAAAATAATTGGAGCCAGAAAATTAGAATATTTAATCATTGTTTTTGTCTTGTCTTCTAGTTCGTCGAGTGGTCGTGAGCTAACACCTCTTGTTCTTAGCTCTATCAAGCCCATATTTGAGCAAAGCCAATCGATTGAATTAGCAAATAGATTAATATTATCAGCTTCGACTGGATGCCTCTGCTCGCCAAGTCCATTGAGCACAAAATCACCATCTGTTATTAGAACAATCTTAGATTCTTCCCCTCCAGCAATCCTACCCTCAAGAGCTGCTGCAATAGTTTGATTGGGTGCATTGAAATCTGCATCCGTCCAATTTTGTTCAATATAGAACTGTACGGGCATTTTCACCATCCCAGACCTATTCGAAGATTTTATAAGCGGAGTAAATTTCAAATCATCTGAACCCACAAACTCGACCGGAGAGGCGAAGCCAAAGGCAACACGCTCAATTCCAGAGGTGAGCGGGTGTTGGGAGAAGTTTTCAATAATTGGAAGATATGGAAAATCAATTTGCCGGTTTGTGACAAACATTCCTTGTTGTTCTTGAATATTTATAGCCCCACATTTTTCATCAACAATCATATAATCGCCCACCTGCAAGCCTTTCTTCTGGAGCCACACCTCAAGCCCAGTATTTAGTGCAACACCACGTCCTTTTTGCATATCTGAGTCCACTCGGTTGATTGCAATCAACAAATTCCCACCCCTAGATAAAAAACTATCTAAGACATCAAAATTCTCAACTGAAAATGAAGCAGAGGGTGCAACAATGGCAATAGTATTAAATCTCTTGTCTATATTTGTATCTATTTGAATCTCTTGCAGCTCATACATAATCTCAAGTGTTGCAAGTGCTTGTTCAAACTCTTCAATGCCCGCCTGTCCTTGACCTTGCACCAACCCAATTGGAGTTTTCTCAGCCAACATCAACTTCTTGAGGGCCGAGCTGAGTTCGTATTCCATTTTCCCACCAGGGCGGATAAAAGAAATTGCTTGGGAGCCACTTCGGTGATAAACCACGGCACCAAGATAGGCTTTTTGTTGTTTTATCTGATCTTTTTCTCTTAGATTTATCATCACAGGCTCGACTCCAGCTCTTAATGCTTCGGACTCAATCTCAGGTGATTCACTTGGGCTTTTGAATTCATAGACTAATTCTCCCGAAGATAGCGAAGCAAATTCTGAAAGTAAGTTTTTGAAATCAGCTCTTGCTTTGACAAAATGTGGAGGCAAGTCATCGGAGAAATATGCTTTGATTGTCACAGGCTCATCGACTTCCTTGAGTATATCTTTTGTGGACTGGCTGAGCGTATAAATGCCATCACTTGTAAAATCTAGTCTGAAGAACACTTTATTTGAAAGTAAATTCAATGTTAGAAAAATCCCAATCATCATCAATGCAGACACAATATTATTGTTTTTCTTCTTTATTTCCATAAGCAGGTAGGAAAAATAAAGCCCGAGGGTACTCAGCGAAAAGAAAAATATCAAATCACGAGAATCGACCACACCTCTTCTTATCGAAGCAAAATGATTATTCATGTCTAAATTATTAAAGACCTCACCTAGGATTCCAGTAAAGTTAGAGGCAAGAGTCCCGAAAATTAAATGAAAGAATAGCCCAATAAAAAGTGCCGAAAGAAATGCAACAATTTGATTACTTGTGAGCGAACTGGCAAATATTCCAATAGCAATGTATGATGAGCAAAGCAAGAGAAGACCCAAATACCCAGAGAGAATCGCCCCGTGATCTACTTGTCCAATCAGCGAGAGGCTAATATAATATGGCAATGTAAAAAGCAATGCTATAGCAATAAGCACAAGTGTTGCCAAGTATTTACCAATAATGAACTGAGCTCTTCCCACTGGCTTTGTGAGAATCAACTCCAGTGTACCATTTCGTTTTTCTTCTGCAACGAGCCTCATACTAAGTGCTGGAATGAAGAAGAACAGAGTCCAATAAGCAGCAGAAAAGAAACTATCCAGACTAGCTTGACCAAGCAGGAAAATGTCAGATCCATAGAGCCAAGTGAAAAATCCACTAAAGCCAAGGAAAAGAATTATCATCACATAGGCTATGAGCGAATCAAAAAATGATTTCAACTCACGAGCCGCAATTATTAAAATTATATTCATTGTTTCTTATTTTTTTATTTTGTCAAATCACTGAAAATTTGCTCTAAGCCTTTCTTTTTAGAACTTGACTCTGTTAGAATCCAATCATTTTTAACGCACATTTCAAATATTTCTTTAGAAACCGCTTCCTTCCCAGCATAATGAACTTCAAAATGAGTTTCATCCTTGCCTCCAAAATCAACTAATTCAACTCTGGGTAATTCTTGCAAGGCTTTGAAAATGTGGTTTCTTTCTCCATTTTCTATCTTTACTATCAGAATATTTTTATCGTCATTTTCTTTTCCCAAAGAGTCAGCCAATCCATCGGCAACAATTTTGCCTTTGTTAATTATCAGAATTCTATCACACAGGGCTTCCACTTCTTGGAGAATGTGAGTTGAGAGTATGACCGTTTTATGTTTTCCTAGTGAGCGTATTAATTTTCGTATTTCCACAATTTGATTTGGGTCAAGCCCAGTTGTCGGCTCGTCTAGTATTAATATTTCTGGGTCAGCTATCAGCACCCCTGCTAGCCCGACTCTTTGGCGGTAGCCCTTTGAGAGTTCGCCGATTAGTTTATGTTTTTCATCATTTAGTCCACAAACTACAATCATCTCTTTTATTCTTGATTGAATATCTGAGGGATTTATAGCCAATAATTTCGCACAATATTCCAGATAATCCATCACTGCCATATCTAGATAGAGTGGATTATGTTCTGGCAAATACCCAATCAGTTTTTTAATTTCTCTGGAGTTCTGAGCGTTTAATTCTTTGTCCCCAAAGAAGATTTTCCCTTCATCTTGGGAGATAAAAGAGCTAAGAATTTTCATTGTAGTGCTTTTCCCTGCTCCATTTGGTCCCAGAAAACCAAGAATTTCCCCCGCCTTCACTTCAAAAGAAATGGAGTCTAAGGCAACTTGGCTATCATACATCTTTGTTAAATTTTCAACTCTTATATTCATATTTAATATTGTTTTTTGACAATTCTTATTTTCAGGAACACCAATTTATATATTATATAGCATATTTTAAAAATAATTCCAAATATCACCATAAATGGTGAGGCACATTGCGGGTTTTTAGTTTTATATTGCCATTGTTAAATGTACAAATCACTGGAACATCTTTCTATGAGAGTATTATTGTTAATTTTCATCCTGACATCTCATAGCATTGTCCTTTTTGCCCAAGACATTCAAATAGTCAAGGATCACACAAGAAGCAAGCTCAAGCCCAGCTCTATGACTTTTCTTAGTTGGGGTCCTAGTCTGGGGCAGAATATATCTGATGGAGAAATGATGATTTTTGGAGATTTGTCCTTGAATCACATACGAGAGGACAAGATCTTTTCTTTAAAATATCTTCTGGGGACAGAGATAGGCTTTTTTTCTGGAAACAGTTTAGCTGTTAATGAAATCTCTGCCCTCTACGGGCTAGTTTCCAAAGCAAAGTTCGGGTATGCCTCTATTTCGGCGGGGCTTGGCTATGTGGAAGTCACAAGTCGTGGCAACTATTCTTATGGTTATGGTTATGGATATCACCAAGCATCAACCGTTGGCATTTCGCTCGAAGCCCAAGCATTTGCGAATTTATTTATTGTTGGCATTGGTGCTAAAATGTTTGTAAACATAAACCCTGAGTTGGTTTACGGTGGTTTTGGCATTCATGTCCAAATTGGAGATTTGATGAATGAGTATCACAATTAGTAAGAACAAAGCTCACTTACTTATCGCATGCCTGAGCGACATAAAGCCAATCGTCCCAAAGCCAAGCAAGAACATAAGCTGGAATGGAATTGCTGCAATTTCCATATAATTGATAGAAAAGCCGATGCCGATGATGAAGTAAGCGGTGAGTGCCAGCTCCACCACAATCATCCAGCCAATTTTAGTTTGCCTATATTTCTTTGATTTCAACTGCTCATTTTGAGAAGAAACCCCAGTCTTGGGCGTACGAGTAAATTCAGACTTCTTTCCAATGAGTGCCTCAATCACAGCCTTAGTATTATTGACCGCAAAGCCCATCGAACCGGCTAAAAACACTGGAAAGAGCAGAAGACGTTGTCGCCAATCCTTATGAATTGCTTTTTGTCCATTGGTGTAAAATAAAAATGTAGAAACTGAAGCAAGCACAAAAACTGACATTATTGTATAATAAGTATCAAGCCCGCCATAAGTATTCTTCAGAATAATCACAGGAGCGTTAAGAAGAGCAATTATAATAATAAACGGAAACACAATGTTTGAACTCAGGTGAACGAAGCATTCGGCTTTAACTTTCCATCCAATTTTAGCACGAAAAACCCTCGGCAATAATTTGATTGCCGTTTCGACAGCACCTTTTGTCCAGCGAAACTGCTGAGTTTTCAGTGCGTTTATATCGGTGGGCAGTTCGGCCGGCGATGTCACATCGTTTAGGAAGACAAATTTCCAACCATTGAGTTGGGCCCGGTAGGACAAATCAAGATCTTCGGTCAGAGTGTCTGCTTGCCAATTTCCAGCATCTTCAATACAAGATTTTCTCCAAACTCCTGCTGTCCCGTTAAAATTAATAAAGAAGCCAGCCTTATTCCGAACCTGTTGCTCAATCACAAAATGACCATCGAGTGCCATCGCTTGAGCTCGGGTTAAGTATGAATAATCTTCATTGAGATGTTCCCAGCGAGTCTGCACCATTCCAATTTTATTGCTTGCAAAATGCGGAATTGTTTTCAGGAGAAAATCTTTATTAGGCACAAAATCTGCGTCGAATATTGCGATAAATTCCCCCTTGGCACTCAGCAACCCATTTTTCAATGCACCCGCCTTGTAACCCGTGCGGTCGCTTCTATGAATATAGGAAATATCAAAGCCAAGCTCTTTATAATTTTTTACAAGATCTTTGCATAGTTGTTGTGTTTCATCGGTTGAATCGTCTAGGACTTGAATTTCAAATAATTCTTTTGGATACTCAATTTCGGAGACTGCTTTTAATAATCTTTCCGAAACATAAAGCTCATTAAATATTGGAAGTTGTATTGTGACATTGGGCAAAGAGTCAGGCATAGCCAACTCAACTGACTTATTCCCCATTGTTTTGCGGTAATAAAAAAGAAGTATTAGCCCATGTATTCCAAAGCCAAACAAAAGAGTCAGTGCTGAAAAATATACAACTAGTATAAAAATTTCCATTAACTTTCGCCAAAGTGAACAAAGTCATAGCTACAAACTTAACACAAACTTAACATTTTTTTATTTAATAAAAACTTAATTGATAAAACTACCAACCAGAAACAACGGCCAACAAAATATCTTCGCTAACTTGTTCGATTGCATTAATTACGGCAACTTCCCTATTTGTTTCTACATCACTTAACAAATAGACTTGAAATTGAGAAAACTTTTTAGAAAAGATTTCTTTTTGTTTGACATTATCAAAATAGGAGACTGAGCAAGTGACGGTAATTTTCCTTTCTGT
>JAJRPT010000017.1 GCA_024280675.1 Bacteroidota bacterium | reverse complement strand
TTCGAGACCATTTCTTATCGTCTTTTGATTCAGGTTTTACTTGGGAACTGTCCTTTAGTTCTTTGGATACCGCACGATATGGTCCGGTGATAATTTCGGTTCCTTCTTCCAATCCACTGAGAACCTCAATGAATCCACGATCGGAAATACCAATCTCGACATTTTTCATTATTGCAAGATTTCCATCTTTTGCAAAAACAACTGGCTTTGGCTCTTTAAAATTTGTTCCTTCATTTCTTTTATCTTTGTATCGGTTTTTTCCAGTACTGCTCTTGCTCTTTTCTTCAGTACTTTTTGCAATCCTTACAGTAACAGAAGTTAGTGGAACAGAAAGAACATTTTCTCTAATCTTTGTCTTTATCCCAACATTACAACTCATGCCAGGGCGGATTCTTGCATTTGATTCTAGCAAACGCAGCTTAACCTTGAAATTAGTGACCTGGTCTTGTTGCCCTGCCACAATTTGAGCCGAATGTCCAATCTCAAAGACATAGGCGTGAAATACAGAATCTGGGAAAGCGTCAATCTCGACCGTCGCACTGTCGCCAATCTTGACAAGAACAATATCATTTTCATCAACATCGACCCTTGCATTAATCACAGATAAATCTGCAACCCGCATCATCTCCGTTCCTTGGAACTGCATTGTCCCCAGTATTTTTTCACCAATTTCAACACCTAGGCTTGTCACCACCCCATCGATGGGCGATGTGATTGTTGTTCGCTCGGCATTGCGTTCAACTTGTGATAGCGAGGCTTGTGACTGGCGAAGGCGGGCAAGAGAGGACATGTGTCCAGATGAGGCTTGATCGAGCGATGCCTTTGCTGCTTCAAGCTCTTGGAGCGAAGCAAAGTCTTTTTCGTAAAGCTCTTTTATACGTTCAAAATTTGATTTTGATTTTACAAGGCTTGCTTTTTGGAATTCAATGTCCATTCGTGCCGATTCGGTGGCAGCTCTTGATTGTTCGAGTTGGGTTTGTATGATATCCGGTTTTATCTTGCCTAGAACCTGTCCGACAGAAACTGTATCGCCTTCTTTTATTGGGAGTGAAATTAATTCTCCACTGGTCTCCGATGATATTTTTACTTCTGTCTCAGGCTCAATCCTTCCCACAGCAGATACCGTTTGGACTATTGTACGGCGTTCTACCTTGCCCACCTTTACCTCGATTGCCGTGTCAGCTTTTTTGAATCCAAATGCCCACACGACATATCCAAAAATCACAAGAATTATTGCCCAGATACTGTATTTTATTTTTTTGTTCATTTTATTTTTAATATTGATTTATTGGTCGATTACATCTTTATGAAATACTGCAGTTTTTGAAAGCATATCGTGAAAGCCTTGTCGTTTGACACTCAGAACTAGGAAGCATCCCACAAAAAAGACAAAACCCAAAAGCGAAGAAAGAATCTCGAAAGCCGATGTTGCACTAAAAAGATAGAGTAATGAAAAAATTATATTTAAATTCTTATACACAAAACGTGACCAGAGCTGTTGCGGGCTTGCCTTTGTTCTGTTTTCAGAAGCTACCATTAGCCCCAAAATATGTTTTGCGGGCGAGGACCCAGTGAGTCCCTCTAGCGACCAGTAAAGCAATCCAGTCACTGTACTCCAAAGGACTGTTGTTTTTAGTGCGGGGTAATCTTCTTCTATATTTTGCATGAATGAAAGATCGAAGGTTCCGTCATGACTTATTTTTTCAACCATAGACATCAGCTCATCGAACACACCAGTCATTATCATAATTACAAATGAGATGATAGCTAAAAATATAAAGTCTAGGACAAAAGCACCGAGGCGTTTGCCAAAGCCCACTCTGAAGCCTAGCTCGTAATTATCGCCGTAATGCTGTCTCATCATTTGTTCGTATTCTGGGGAGTCTTGCTCTGGATAATTTTCATTCATTTTATTAATTCTTTATATTGTTTTCTATTTTCTTATTTATTTAGAATACACCTAACTCACTCACAAATCACCCACTCCATATTCTAGTTCTTTTTGTGCTCTGTAAAAATCATAAACTGAATTGATTAAGCTGATTTGGGCAGAAATAAGTTGCGTATTTGAAGTGCTGAGTTCGGTAATATTTGCGGCTCCAAGTCTGAATCTTTCCAATGACGAATCGTAATTTAGCTTTGCAGATTTAACAGTCGTGTTTGCAATCTCAAACCGTTCCGATGAGGCACGAAGGTTTAGGATTGCCAATTGAATTTCTCTTTTTATAGAATATTCAAGCTCAAGATTTGCGATTCTTGTTTGCTCGGCCAAGAGATTAGCTTGTTCGATTGCACGGTTGGTAGAAAAACCAGTAAAAATTGGAATGCTAATTCCCAAACCATAATTATAGGTTAGCTCGCCCAATACTTTGCTAATTTCAGTGTGGCCACCACCCCAACCAGCACTTGCCGTCAGACTCGGAAAATATGTAGAACGAGCTGATTTAATTCCGGCCTTGCTTGCCTTTATGTCAAAATCAGATGCAAGATAATCATCTCGGGAGTCGAGTGCTTGCCCGTATAAATTCTCAAATCTTCCCCATGAGGAAGTATAAGCGTCAATCTCTTCTTGGGTGAGCGAACTTGGTATGCTTTCAATATCAAATTCATAATCTCCACTCAAATCAAGACCAATGGCAGACAAGAGTATGTATTTAGAAATTTCCAATGTGTTTTCGGCAGTGACAAGTTCTAGTTTCCTGTTTCCCAAATCTGCCTCTGCCCCGTAAAGTTCGCCTATGGCTAAGGCTCCGGCTTGGTTCATTGCTCTTGTTCTATCTAGGTCTTGTTGTCCCGATTTGATATTCTCTTTGCGAATTTCAACTATCCTATAATTTTTTACAACATCGACGTATTTGGTGTAGACATCGATGCTTACCTTTGATTTAATTTGATCGTTGCCTGCAATTCTTGATTCTAAATTATTCTCGGCTTGAGTAATTCTTGCCTCTCTTGCAAGCCCATCGAATAGATTTATATTTCCAGAAACACGGGCAGAATATGTTTCTCCGCTTATTCCCACCGCCTTTTGCTCATTAGTAATTTCGGATTTGCTATATCCTGCACTTATGGAAACGCTCGGAAAATAAGCAGACCGAGCCGATAACAAATTTGCTTCGGCAGAACTTAGACCAGGTCTTATGAGCCGAATATTGAAATTCTTCTTTTGTGCAATTTCTAAACATTCATCAAGATTTAAGACTTTTCCAGATTGGGAAAAAGATTCCGAAATGCTGAGTGATAAAAATATTATTGTAATAATTAAGTAGAATCTGTTCATACTCTGTTGATTTAATAGGATATTAATCCTGGATATTAATTTGCAAGTTTAGTGTGGCATAACGAATTAATTTGTGCCATGTTTCAATATTAAATAGCAAAGTTAATAATTAAAAACTTTATAAATTAGAAGAGAGCCATTTTCTTGCAACAAAGATATCAATTCCCTTTCTTTTTGCATAATCATCTAGTTGATCTTCTTTTATTTTGCCAATAGAAAAATATTTTGCCTCGGGACGTGAAAAATACAAGCCCGATACCGATGCCGCTGGTCTCATCATAAATGATTCTGTCAGCTCCATTCCAATTTCATCAGCTTTTAGTAAATCAAATAAGAACTGCTTCTCCGAGTGATCGGGCAAAGAAGGATAACCATGTGCGGGACGAATTCCAATATATTGCTCGGCAATTAAATCGCTTTTTGAAAGATGCTCACCACTGTCATATCCCCAATAATCTTTCCTTACTCTTTGGTGTAAATGCTCGGCAAATGCTTCTGCTAGTCGGTCTGCCAAAGAATTTAGCATTATCGCCGAATAATCGTCGCCATCCCGCTTGAACCTCTCCACCGCCTCGTCTTCTCCCCTTCCAGCAGTCACAGCAAATCCACCCAAATAATCTCTTATCCCACCTTCCTTTGGCATAATATAATCAGAAAGAGAAAGGTTTGGCGAGCCGGATTTCTTGATGTTCTGTTGCCTTAAACAATAAAACTTATCAACAAGTTTTCCACCGTTGTCGTAGATTTCAATATCGTCGCCATTCGAGTTTGCAGGAAAAATTCCAAATGAAGCCGAAGCAGAAAGTAATTTCTCTGAAATAATTTTACCCATCATTTTCTGCCCGTCTTCAAACAATATTTTTGCCTCCTTCCCTCTTTTTCTGTCATCGAATATTTTAGGATAAGACCCAACTAATTGCCAAGTGATAAAGAATTGAGACCAATCAATATAGGGCAAAAGCAACTCTAAGCTAAAGTCTTCAAGTCTTTGCAATCCCAATACTTTAGGAGTCGTAGTTGGAGAACTTTCCCAATCAATAAACAAGTTATTCTCTCTGGCTTTTCCAATGTCCAATAAAATCTTCTCTCTTTGTTTTCTTGCGTGTGAAATTCTGATTTTATTATATGATTCAGAAATTTCTTTTGAATACCCAGAGATTGACTTTGGGTTCATTAACTTCTGAGCTACGCCTACGGCACGACTAGCATCTGGTACGTAAATCACCGCTTCAGAGTAATGCTCATCGATTTTTACGGCCGTGTGAACCTTCGATGTGGTGGCACCGCCGATTAGCAATGGAATCTTCATTTTTGCGTGTTCCATCTCTTGGGCAACATTGCACATTTCATCCAAAGACGGTGTAATCAGCCCAGAAAGACCAATCATATCTGCATTTTGTTTCTGTGCTTCCTCAATTATTTTATTGGCAGAAACCATCACGCCAAGATCAATTATCTCAAAATTATTACAGGAAAGCACTACCGAAACAATGTTTTTTCCAATATCATGGACATCACCCTTGACGGTGGCAAGCAAAATCTTGCCCGCAGAACTACGCCCGGTTTTTAATAACTCATCTTCGATAAATGGCACAAGATGAGCAACAGATTTTTTCATAACCCTAGCACTCTTAACCACTTGTGGCAAAAACATCTGGCCCGAAGCAAACAAATCTCCAACCTGGTTCATGCCGTCCATGAGCGGACCCTCAATCACGTCAATCGGATTTTTGCTCTTTAACCTTGCCTCTTCTGTGTCCCCATCAATATGCTCAAGAATCCCTTTGACAAGTGCGTGTTCTAGTCTTTTCTCAACGGAGAACTGTCTCCACTCTTGAACTTTTTCTTCAAGCAGTTCATTCGAATTATATTTTTCTGCAATCTCAACTAAATTATCGGTGGCATTATCACTTTTATTAAAAATCACATCCTCGACCGCCACAAGTAAATCCGAATCAATATCCCCGTAAACATCCAACTGACCCGAATTCACTATGCCCATATCCAGACCAGCCTTGATTGCATGATAGAGGAAAACAGAGTGCATCGCCCGACGAACAGGTTCATTGGCCCTAAATGAAAAAGAAATATTACTCACTCCACCCGAAACTTTTGCACCCGCTAAATTCTCCTTTATCCACCTTGTGGCTCTAATAAAATCCACGCCGTAGTGGTTATGTTCTGAAATTCCTGTGGCTATAGTTAATACATTTGGGTCGAAGATTATATCGGATGGATTAGTGTTAGCTTTTTCAATTAAGAGATGATGAGCGCGTGCGCAAATTTGAATCTTATGCTCATAATCAACGGCTTGTCCATTTTCATCAAATGCCATCACAATTAAGGCGGCACCGTAAGATTTTATCTTTTTTGCAAGAGAAATAAATTCTTCTTCACCATTTTTGAGCGATATGGAATTTACAATAGCTTTCCCCTGCACACACCTCAGTCCCGCCTCGATTATTTCCCATTTCGACGAATCTATCATCACCGGTACTCTTGCCACATCTGGGTCACATGAAAT
>JAJRPT010000016.1 GCA_024280675.1 Bacteroidota bacterium | reverse complement strand
TTGGCAAACCACAGCCCAAACCTAAATCAGCACCAGAGTTATAACCACCAAGGAGGGCATAATCCTCACTCATTATATTGTAAATCTGTTGGGATGAGGGCGTGGCTCCACAACACGAAGATGCGTTTACTGCCAAATCTTGTTTTGCAATTTGACTATATTTATCTCTTACAATTTCTTTTAGCTCTTCGTCACTTTTTTGCATATCTACCCTTTTATTAACTCTAGTGTCCAAGTTGGTTTGATGCCTGCCAGTTGGAACATTGCCGAGGCTGCACAATATTTATCTTGGGAAAGTTCTACTGCCCTATTAAAATCCTTCTCGCTTGCATCGGGACTTATTAGTTTGTAGTGGATGTTTGCAGAAATAAAAATTTGCGGATGCTCTTCTCTTTTTTCGCCACTTATTTCAATGCTTAAGTCTGTGACGGTTTTTCTCTTTTTTTCGATTATTGAAACTACGTCCATTCCAGAGCAAGCTGCCACAGACTGTAGCATATATTCCATTGGTGTGGGTCCGCCCTTTGTACCGTCCTCTTTCATGGTTGCCTCAAAAATTGAGACGTGACCACGACCATTATTTGCAGAAAACTTTAAAGCACCTTCCCACTTTATCATTGATTTCATTTTCATATATTATCTCTTTTATTTGTAAACTTTTTCTAGTGTTACACGACGTAATCGCTTGCGATATATTTCATCGGACTCACCATCAATTTTTGGGAGCATTTCTCTTTTGCCAGCCGAACGGTAGTTAAATAAGTTCTCATCGATTCCATTTTTTACTAGATAATCTACAATGAAGCGGGCGCGCCTTAGAGCAAGCTCATCGTTATAGGAATTTGACCCAATGTAATCGGTGTGGCCAACTAATTTTATTTCTTTTATATTTTCTGAGTTTTTGATGTTCTCTGAAAGATTTTCTAGTTCCATCAAAAATGTCTTCTGTGTCTTTGTCCCAAGCGAGTCGAGTGTGAACTCATAAGGAGAGTCGGAATTGTCATAAGGGAAATTAATTCGCAAAATGAGACTGACTGGTAAATTAATCTCGATTTTTATTTCTTTGTTACCTTCTAATTGCTCTTTTGTTATCACGTGCGAATCAAAGAAATAGCCCGGACTCTCGGCAATTATTTCAATATCTTCTTTTACTTTTATCTCAAGATTATAATCTCCTTCTTCGTCCGATTTTGTTTGGTCTTGGATTTCGCCCGTGGCAATAGTTTTGGCTTTTATGTTTGCGTTTTCCAAAGTGCTTCCATCTTCGGACTTTATATTTCCGGAAATAATTGTTGGTTCTGGGTTGATTACTTCATCTGGTACGGGAATGAATATCTCATCTTCGGCAAGCTCAATATCGCCTTCTGGATTAAAATCTTCTTCTGGTGTTTTGCTGCCGTATTCTATTCCTTTTACCCAATGCTTATATTTTACGTAAATATCAAAGCCGCTGTTCTCCAGTGGCTTGTCCTTTCGGTTGGAAGAAAAATAGATGAGCGAGTCAATATCTCCGTTTGTGGTTGGGAACAGCTCGTCCGATGGGCTATTGAGCGGTGGGCGGAGATTTACCGCATCAGAAAATGGCATGTCTTTTTCCCAAAAGTGTGGGTCAATATCCGAACGGAAAATGTCATAGCCACCCAAAGAAGAATGACCAGAAGATGCAAAATAGAGCCTGTTATTTTTAACATCAACAAATGGACTCATCTCGTTGCAAGCCGTGTTTATTTCAGGCCCACAATTAATTGGCTCGCCCCAGCCTCCTCCTTTGCCCCCACTCTTATCTTTTCTAGAATACCAAATATCTGTTCCACCAAAACCTGCTCCGCCCTCGCCACCGCCACGGTTTGATGAGAAAAATAATATATTGCCACAAGGAGAAATTGCGGGATGGGATTCCCAAGCGTAAAGACTGTCGAATTCTGAGGCAAAGGCAAGCATTTTCTTGTCCTTTATTTTTCCGTCATCCCAGTCTGCTTCATAAATTCGTGAACGGCCCTTCATCTGAGAAAGTGGGATGCGTGTGATACCGTCTTTATTTTTTGCTCTATAATCTTTAATCTGTTGTGGGGTAAGTGAATTTGGAACAGAAGCAAAATATATTTTACTACCAGAAATTGAGACTGAGCCAATTGGTGTATTTGTCCCGTCGAGATATGAGATTTTGTCCTTTGGGCGAATGGTCATTGCCTCGACCATGATTGCATGCCTTAGTTTCTGCGGTTCTCCTTTTTCCGAATATGTGAGAACTCCATCGTCTGAGTCTCCGAATGAGAATTGGTATTCATTGCCATTGGTGTTAATGTTTTCTACCTTCAAGATTCGGTAGTGATAGCCCAGATGGTCTGCCATTGCTCGAGATGTGTCCAGTGGTAAGCCATCCCACTCTGATTGATTGCAAATTGGAAGGACAGGCTCGCAATCAAGAATTTTCTTGGGTGTGGTTTTCACCGCACATGACGAAATGAATATGCAGCACAGAATCAAATACAATATCTTTTTTATTATTTTCATAATTCTCCTCTATTCCTTAGTTCTTAGAACTGCCCTTGCTCCACCAATCAACAAAGTGTCCCCTCCGCCCAACTTCCAATCAAACCTTAGTTTGTTATACTGAAGCTCTTTAGAATTGTAAACATCCTTCATTATCATTCCA
>JAJRPT010000015.1 GCA_024280675.1 Bacteroidota bacterium | reverse complement strand
TGCCTCACTGGAATCCATACTCGTTTCATGGTATGCCTTTTTTGGCCGATCTGCAAGTTGGATTTTTCTACCCACTCAACAGGGTATTAAATTTATTTGTGGGCAACGATGGGCATTTGCCAGTGAATATACTTCAGATGCAAATCATTTCCCACTTCCTAATTGCTCAAATCACTTTCTTTTTGCTCGCAAGATATTGGAAAATATCTCTTGTGGGAGCACTCATTGGCGCCGCCTCTTACGCATTTTCAAGCCTCTTGGTCTTTCATGCAATTCACCCGATGATGGTTTATCATCTTGGGTGGTTTCCGCTCATTTTAATGTTTTATAGTATGGGGTTGCAAGAGTCTAATACCAGAAAATCAATCATATCTGGGTTATTATTCGGATTTGTGATGCTCAGTGGTCATCCACAAAGTACTCTCTATATTTCACTCTTCTTAGGAATATATTTTCTGTGGATTCTTTTCTCTTCTCTAAAAGATAAAGGAAATCTAAGGGCTAAACTAATTGCATCTTTGGCCAGAGGAGTCTTGCCATTTATTATTGCGGGTGGAATATTTGCGGTGCAGATGCTCCCCACCAGCGAAATGGCAGAACATTCCCAGCGTGAGCAAATCAGTTATGAAAAAGCATCCGAAGGGTCTTTGCAGTGGAAACAGTCACTTGCCTTTATTAGCCCAGAGATTTTTGGTAAAGTCGTGCCCAATCCAAATGAGCAAAATACTTGGTATTTGGAATTTGAGGAAGGGCGAAGAATGCACTATTTCTGGGAAACTGGCTTTTATTTTGGTATTGCATCTTTTACCCTTGGACTTATTGCCATTGTCTTATTTTTTACGAATAAAGATAAAAATATAAATTTCAACTATATCCCATTTTTGATTGGAACGACTGTATTTGGATTTCTATTTGCACTCGGTAAAAATAGTTTTATCTTTGATATATTTTTCAATCTTCCACTATTTGGGGCTTTTCGTAATCCAGCACGGATGATGTTCTTTGTAATATTTTCCATGTCACTGCTCAGTGGTTTTGGCTTTGACAGGGTATTGAAGGGTGGAAAAGAGTTGTTCAAGCCTGTGCTGGTTATAGTTTTGCTTGTTTTGTTATTGCTCATTTTGAGTGTATCTGGCATTTTCAACGAATCTCTTGGGATGCCACCTCAAATAGAAAATCTAATATCTGCTGATTTATATCTAAAATTATTTATTGGCTTTTTAATTTTAGGGCTAATAGTTTTTGTGGCAAAATCAAGGAAGAATATTCCATATCTTGGATATATGATGACTGTTCTAGTTTTTGCCGATTTGTTTGTCACCAACTCTTCATTTCTTTCGAGTCCTACAAATCCAGAAGATAAATACAGACTAAATCCGCAGATGCAGTCGGCATTCAAGTCCAACCCGCTTAATGATTTCTTCAGGGTTAATAGCAGGATTTATGATCCACCATTCATGGCAATGAACCGAAACCAAGGACTGGTTTCTGGAATTATGATGGCAGAGGGTTACAATCCACTTATTCTCAAAAGACCGTCGGTTTATTTGGAATCAAGAGAAACAAGCCATGATATTATGGCGATGAAGTATGAAATAATTATTGGAATGGATGGACAGCCCAGATTTGCTGAAAACCCTGACAGATTCCCTCACGCTTGGGTGGTAAGAGACTACCGTGTTGAAAATTCTGAGGGGCTTCGTGAGTTAATGGAAAATGAAACTATTGACTACCGCTCCACCGTGATTTTGGAGCAGAAACCAAAATTGTCTTATAAAAGAAATACAAGTGAAAAGAATAAAGATGAACCTAAACTATTGAGCTATGATGCCAATGAATATGTTTATGAGGTGCGGGTGAGTTCGGATTGTATTTTTGTAAACTCTGAAATATTCTACCATGATTGGAAGGCTTATGGCAATGGAGAGGAGCTAGAGATATTGAGAGTGAATTATGCTCTTCGTGGAATTGAACTTGAGGCTGGCACTCACCGAATTGAATATAAATACGAGTCGAAAGCACTAGCAAATGGTGGAATTATCAGCATCGTCACTTTGCTAGGTTCCATTCTCTCAATATTTTTGATTGCTAAGAAAAGAAAGAAATAATAATAGAATCATCTTCTGGATTTTAGCTCAAGATAAGTGTTATAGCTGGGTTTGATGGGTGAGCTGACTACGAAAAGACGTGCGTGACGAGATACATGGAAATCAAATGCTCGTTCACCCTTGACAATGAAAAAATCATTTCGGCGAATAATCTGATTGCTTATCTCAAGCTCGCCTTTGAGCAAATACCAAGAATAGTACATCTGTGGGTCTAGCCTGTATTTCTTTAGCCCTGGGGTGATTTTATTGTCTTTTATAGTGATTTTTTCGCTCTCAAGTTTGAGAGGTGCGTCCCATTCTTCGTCGCAAATTATTTTACTTGTTAGGTTTGGTATCTCTTCGGAATAAAACTTGTCCGAAGAAATCATCTGGCAAGAAGATGGACGAGCCAATGACTTCTTCAAGTTTGGGTCGAACCAGATTTGGAAAATTTGAGTATCTGGATGGAATTTCTCAGAATGTGCAATGCCCGAGCCTGCTTTGATTATGTGGACATCGCCTGGTGAAAGACTTATCCATGTATTTTTTTTCTCATCGAAATGTTCCCAATTACCGCTCAGAACATAAGTGAAGATTTCAAATCCTTGGTGTGGGTGTTTGCTGAGTTCTGCCCCCATGTCGGTCCAAGTGTTTGCCCAGTAGAAAATATTTGAGTAGGGGCGAACCGCTTTCATATCGGCTGTAAAGCCAATGGGCTTGTTTTCTTCTAAATTACCATTTTGAAGTTTACTCAGGGCTTGGGATTTGTATGGAATTATTTTTACGGGCATTTAATAGTTTAATAAGGTAAGCTGTCAATCTTTTTGTTTGAAGCAATAACGTTGCCACCTAGAATTATTTATAAGAATTTGTACAATTTATATCAACAAAATAATAAAAATCAATAATATTAATTAATTTTGCTTATATAATGATTGACGAAATTATGAATAGAAATTTTATTGTATGAGAATATTTTTTAACATTATTGTACTATTGTTTATTATTGGACAATTTGCTCTTATTAACGCACAATCGGGCATGACATTCCAAGAGTTGCAACCAAAGATAGAAAGGTATTTCGATCCTGTTCTTATGGCCGATATTGCAAAAGAGCTTCCAACAGGTTCTTCCTACAGAATTTGGGGTTGGGATGTTGGGGATTTTTCTGGGGATGGCTATTACGATTTAGCATTTGCTGTGAAGAAGTTTTCTAGTCCTTCACGAAAAATTCACGTGTTCATGTTTGTAGATATTGAGGGCTTTCTTGTCAAGGTTGCCGAGGTGGAGAGGGATTTTCTTGAGATTCCACTCGAAGTTGGAATTGTGATTAGGGATAATGCTTGTTACATAACTCAGAAAAGTGCTAAATATCACTGGTCGATTAAAGGATATAATTTCGATTTTGGAGTTTTGGCACAAGCCGATGAGTTTAAGACGGCTAAGGTAGGCAAATTCACTCACGAGACTTACCGTAATTTTTCTGATTTGACAACAAGAGAAAAAATTATACGCAACAGTAATGGAAAGATTGAGCTTGACGCAAATTTCCTAACCCTACCAAGTTATGAACGGCCTAGGCAGTTTTTTAAATCATATAATAATGAAATATTTTCTTCTTCCACAGAATTTGTGGGGAAAGGGGCCTACGACAGAGAAGACCAAGAAGATGTTTCATTTTATGCCAAATCTGCCTACGATTCTCGTTACCTGTATTTTAGTGTAAGGGTTGTCGATGACCATGTTGTTGTGCCTTCCTGTCTGGATTGCACGTCCGATTATGTTGATCTTTGGCTAGAGATGGAACAAAGAGCGGGGAGCGTAAACAGGCTCATAAATAAGTTTGGCAATGAAGTTGATTTGAGAAGAACAGAAACAAGTGGCATTTATAAATTCTCCGTCTATTTAGGAGATTTCGCAGAGAAAAGAGCCCACGTGCTTGTGAGTTCAAATAATGACAATACCAGCAAACAAAAAAGAAACCCTACCTCAGAGATAAGAGCCACTTCCAAACAAACAGAAGATGGGTATATTGTTAAGTTCAGAATTCCATTTTCACTCTTTGGACTTGACTCGCCCCCTTTTGGAGAGGGCGAACAAAGAGAATGGGGTTGCTCATTTGTGGTTCATGACATCGATAATGAGTTTCGTCCAGAGGAAAAAACGGAAATATCCAGCTCCAAATTCCAATCTGGTGACCCTAGTTCCTATGGCTCATTGATTTTTATTCCAAAGGGCGAATGGTATGGAGAGACAGAAAATATTTACGTGGATAAAATACTAGATTACATAAATGAATACGGGCTTTAATTCATTACTTACTTTTCTTATCATCAAAGTCAATCACCCACATTCCTCGCAAATCACCCTCGGCAAAGTCTATGGCTTGGTCATTTGGGTAGAGCTTTTTGATGGCATTATATTTATCTTCTCCAATATTGCTCTTTACTCCTCCGTGGCAATTAAGACAAAGTAATTTTGTGTGAATTGGAGAATAAAATCTTGTTTGATTTTTATATTGAGTCACAATCGGAGGAGAGTGCATGCCACCCTCTGCAATCTCTTGGAACTCTTCCAAGATAAGAAGTTCATCAGCACTTGCATTATTTTTAGGATTACGAGCCTTGTGGCTAAGCCTTGCAATTTTCACTCCGAACTCCTTGGAAAGTGAGTCTACAAGCGGGTTTGCTACAAGTCTACAATACTCGACGGCCGAAAGAATTCCACCACTAGAAATCTCTTCTTTGATATGAGTTCCCAGAACACGAGTACTGCCTTTTACAATATAATTGCCTTTTTTGATGTATTCAAGCGATTCTTCTTGTGTGAGCCTAGTTTCTTTTGCTTTGTTTATTTTTTTCTTTTCTCCAGACCCACATGAAACTAAAAAAAAGAGAGGGATGATGATAAATAAATATTTCATAATATTACCTTTTACTTATTTGCTTATATCTAATATTTCAAATCTTTGCACACCGATTGGCAAGTTTACCTCGACTAGATCTCCTTTGGATTTGCCCATTAATGCTTTGCCGATTGGCGAGATGACCGAAAGTTTGTTTTCGAGAAAATCTGCTTCTGCGTCGGATACAAGTAAATAATCTACCTCGTCTCCTGAGACAAGATTTTTTAGCTTGACATTTGACAAAATGAATACCTTCCCGTCTGGGAATTCACCGGCTGTTATTACTTGTGATTTTGAGAGGGTTGCCGATAGCTTAGAAATTTTTAATTCCATCAGAGCCTGAGCATCCTTTGCTGCGTCATAGTCTGCATTTTCGCTCAAATCACCATGGGCGCGAGCCTCGGCAATTTGTTTTGCCATCTCAATCCTGCCCACTGATTTCAAGTGGTTCAGTTCTTTTTCCAGCTCGTTTCTTTTTTCTTTTGTTAGATAAATTACATCATTCATTGTTCAAACCCCACGTATTTCCTATTACTTGAAAATTAATAACTGATAAAAAAAATATGTTAAATAAAAGGGACTGTGCCAACCAGTTCAATACCAAAACTATCTAAGCCCACCCTTTTTTTTGGACTATTTGTAATTATTTTCATCTTTCTTACTCCCAAATCAGAAAGTATTTGTGCCCCAATCCCATAATCTCTTGGGTCTGCTTCGATGTCAAGTTTTCTATAAAATTCACTCATGTTTAAATCATCATTCTGTGCTGCCATCGCTTTGACTCGTGAGGCAAGAGATGTATTGTATCCACTGTGATTTAAATAAAGTAATATGCCACGTCCCTCATCCTCAATCATTTTCAAGGCTCTGCGAAGGTGGGATTGCTCGGAATTATTTAGAGTACGAAAAATTTTCTCTGTCAAATCTTCGCTGTGAGCACGAATGAGTACCTGGTCGCCTGAGTCCCAAGTGCCTTTGACAAGTGCGATATGTTCTTTGCCGTCAATTACATTGATGTATGTATGAAGAATAAAATCACCATAGATTGACTTGCATTTGGTCTTGGAAGTTTCCTCAATCAGACTTTCGCTCTTCAGTCGATAGGCTATTAAATCTTTTACTGTGATGATTTTCAGATCATGCTTTTTGGCAAATATTCTGATGTCATCAAGGCGTGCCATAGTGCCGTCTTCATTGATTATCTCACAAAGAACACCGCTCGCCTTCAGACCAGAGAGCTTCATAAGATCGACCGTGGCTTCTGTGTGACCGGAGCGGCGGAGCACCCCTCCATCGACTGCGATGAGAGGGAAGATATGCCCTGGGCGACCAAGGTCGGAGGGTTTAGTGTCCGAATTTGCGAGTGAGCGAATGGTTGCGGCACGATCACGTGCCGAAATGCCAGTCGAGGTGCCATGGAGATAATCTACCGAAACTGTAAATTTTGTCTGATGAAGACCAGAATTATTCCTGACCATTTCCTCAAGCTCAAGTGAGTCTGCTCGTTCGGAATCTATTGCAACACAAATAAGCCCTTTGCCGTGAGTAGACATGAAATTAACCATCTCGGGCGTACAAAATTCCGATGGTGCAATCAAATCTCCTTCATTTTCACGATCCTCGTCATCGAGTACACAAATCACTTTGCCAGAGATAAGATCTTCTATTGCTTCTTCGATTGTATTCATAATTCTTGTCTTTATTAAAAAACTAAATCTTCCAGTAAGCAAATTACCGAAAGATTTATTTCAAATTTAATTGCCAGCCACTCCCTAATAGAGAAAAACTTGCAATAATAATATTTGATTAATTATTTACCCGAATCTGTTTTGTTGCCCGAATCTTGCGTGCCAGAAACGGCCGCTCTTTCAAATCTAATATGGGTTTTATCGGCAACTTCTATAAGAAATGTCTTGTCGTCGGTCGAGATTATTCTGCCGTGCATTCCAGAAGAGGTTACGACTTTATCTCCATTTTTTAGTTCAGAAAGCATTTTCTTGGTTTCTTTTTGTCTTTTCTGTTGCGGACGAATCATTAGAAAATACATTATAAAGAATATTGAGCCAAACATGATGAGGGTTGGCATCATTGATTCGCCTCCGCCATCAGATCCGGAGGGAGCACCCATAATTAAAGCCGAAACTAACAATTCATTCATTTTTTTATTTTTCCATTTTTATTAAAATAATATACAAATTTAATTATTATTTTTGTTTCTTTGAGATAAAAATTTACTAATCCCAGCTTTGGCTTCTGGGCTGGTGCGAACCTTTGCAATACTTTGACTTAAATAATGGTATAGCTCGTCACCATTTAAATAATCAATATCCCTAATCATTTTCCTGACTTGACCAACGGCACCCAGAGAATTATTTAAAATTAGTTCAGCAATAAACAATACTTTATCACCCAGCTCATCAACCGGAACAGAGTAATTAATCATTCCAATTTCGAGTGCTAAACCTGAATGGATTCTTTGTCCTGTAATCAAATATTCTCTTGTCTTAGTTTCGCCAATTCTTTTTTTAACAATCGGGACTATTGCAGCAGGTACTATGCCGATTGCCACCTCAGATATTCCAAAACTTGCACTATGGTCTGCCACAACTATGTCGCAAGAAAGTGCTATCCCAGCTCCGGCACCAATGGCAGCACCACACACCTTGGCTATAATTGGCTTTGGGAAATGATTTATGAAATTTAATAAATCTACGAATTTTCGGCTTTCTGAAAGGTTGTCTTCGTAGGAGTGTTGCCCAATACCAGCAAGCCAAGTGAGGTCGGCACCGGCACAAAAGACATTTCCTTTGCCAGTGATTACTACAATTTTAACATTGTCATCATTCTCTATATCATGTAAAGTGGAAATGAGCAAGTCAATAAACTCGGGGTTTATTGCATTTTTCACTTCTGGTCTTGCAAGTGAAAGTGTTGCAATTCCTAAATTATTGATTTTAATTTTGACCATTTTTTATTTAATTGTACGAAAATATTCCTCACCATAAATGGATTCGAAATGACAGTGTAAAATAAACTAAGAATTGCCAAGCGACACAGGTGGAGCAATACAAACAAGACAAATGTTAGCTTTTAAAAAGCCATGATACGGCTTACTTGTCGGCTTCGCCCATAATTGGGTCGATTGAGCCAATGATTGCCACAACATCTGAGAGCATTGAGCCTTCTATCAAGTAAGCCAAGGCTTGAATATTTCCAGCACAAGGAGAGCGGAATTTTAGCTTCCAAGGCATGCCAGTCCCTTTGCTCACAAGGAAATACCCAAGCTCACCCTTTGGAGATTCGATGGCAGTGTATGTCTGGCCCTTTGGCACATCTGCACCAAAATTAATAAGCATGAAATCAGAAATGAGATCTTCCATGTTTGTATAAATATCAGATTTTTTAGGAAGAGTTAAATTAGCTTTGCGGGCGTTTACCTCGCCTGTTGGCATCTTGTCTAAGATCTGATGAATTAATTTGATTGACTCACGCATCTCTTTTACACGAACCATATAACGGGCCCAAGTGTCGCAATCATTTTCTGTAATCACATCAAAATCAAGCTGGTCGTAGACAAGGTATGGATTGTCCTTGCGAATATCTTTTGCAATTCCACTACCACGAAGAACGGGTCCGGTGGTGCCAAGGGCAATAGCTTTTTCTGGTTCGAGAATTCCGATTCCAGCCATGCGGTCAATAAATATTCTGTTGCGATGAATCACTTTTTCGTAATTATCCATCTCGGAGGGAAATTCATTTGCCCATGAGCGAAGTTTGTCCAATGTTGCATTGTCGATGTCGTTGGCAACTCCGCCAATTCTTGTATAAGATGTGGTGAAGCGAGCACCAGTCATCAGTTCAATAATATCGTAGAGTTTCTCACGTTCTGTAAAAGTCCAAAGAAGTAGAGTTAATGCTCCCACATCCATACAAGTTGCACCCATTGCCATCAGATGAGAGGAAATTCTTGCTATCTCGGAGACTAGAGTGCGAATCCAAATAGCACGCTCAGGTACACTAATGCCCATTGCATTTTCGACGGCTAGGACATAACCTACATTATTTTGAAGAGGTGCTAGGTAATCGAGCCTGTCTGTGTGTGGAATAAATTCGTGGTAATTACAGTTTTCGGCAATTTTCTCGTAACCACGGTGGAGGTAGCCAAGCTCGGGGACGCATTTTATAATCGTCTCACCATCCAGCCGAAGGAGTACTCTGAGAACACCATGAGTTGCCGGATGCTGAGGCCCCATATTCAGAACCATATCGTTTTCTAATGGGTCATCGAACAAAAGCTCTGTGTCTTTGTCTAGCAGTGTTTTGTATATTTTCTCGTGTCGCTTCTTGTTGAGCGATACAATCTCTTCATTGCTTAATAAATGGCTCATTTCTAGTCTGTATTAAATTGAGAATCTAAACCCCGTCGGTTCTGCAATTTACATGGAAAAGTTGTAAATATAAAATGGCTCTTAAAACTAATAATGCAAAATCTCTTTTAGCTATGTTTTGTGCTTTTTAGATTTCTTGTGCTTTTGCTTTCTGTGGTTTGGGTCGAAATCTCTTTTTTGGGAATCGGGCATACGATCTTTATTTTTACTTATAATTAAAAATATTGGTACTGCAATTACCAAAACTATCACTATAACGATAAATACGGTGTTATCCATTTTGATTACTCTCCACTTGTAATATTATTTTTGTCTGAGATAAAGCTCTACACACACAAGATAGCAAAAAATATGATAAACATCTGAAATATTTTAGTAAATATTATTCTGGGTTAAATAAGAGGTGGTCCCTGGAATTCGGACCAGGTGTTAAGCTACAATTTAGTCGTCCCTGAAAAACGCTGTTTTCCAAGAG
>JAJRPT010000014.1 GCA_024280675.1 Bacteroidota bacterium | reverse complement strand
TGCTCTCGGATTTTCTTACGTGCGACACCGACCCCAATTCCATTATTAAATTTACGAAAGTCGAGCGATTGTGCCGCCGCCATAAACTCAATTCCCAAAACTCCGCAAGCGTGTTCGATAATTTGTTTATTCTGAATGGCCGTCGTCATACCCATCGAGACAAAATCTTCTTGGTCGGCAGCCGCTGGAATTGATTGCACAGAAGCGGGTGCCGAAAGAGTTCGTTGCTCAACAATCAACGAATCCGCCGTATATTGACTCAGCATCAATCCAGAATAAAAACCGGGATCAGTTGCCAAAAATGCTGGAAGACCTTGCGAAAGAGCTGGGTTTAGCAAACGATTCAATCTACGTTCCGAAAGAACCGAAACCATCGTAATCGACGCACCGGCCATATCCATTGGCACAGAAACAGGCGAACCCTGGAAATTTGCACCAGAAAGCACAAGCCCGTCATCAGGAATAAAAATAGGATTGTCGCAAACACCATTGAGCTCAATCTCAACTTGTGAACGGGCGTACGCTATCGCATCTCTTGCCGCACCAATCACTTGCGGTGTTGATCTCATTGAATATGCGTCTTGAAGTCTCGTCTTTATTTTACCAGTTAAAAGATCAGACCCTTCAAAGCATTTTCTTATATTTTCAGCAGATGCCACAGCACCTTTGAATCCACGAAGAGTATGCAGGCGTGCCTCATAAGGCTTGAGGTTAGCCAAAAGTGCTTCCAAGCTCATAGCAGCAGCGATTTCAAATTGTCTGATAAGTCGCTCCATATCATAGAGATGCAAAGCGCTCATCGCAGTCAGCACATTGGAGCCATTGATAAAGGCCAGCCCATCCCGAATGTCAAGTCCTGGAATTTCTATTCCCGCAGTGTCCATTGCTTTTTTTGCTGGCATTCTCTTTCCATTATAAAACACTTCGCCCTCGCCCATCATATTCTGAGCCGCTTGAGCCATTGGAGCCAAATCGCCACAAGCACCAACGCTACCACGCTGTGCCATCACGGGTGTGAGTCCTTTGTTGAGCATTTCAATCATAGTTAATGTTATTTCTGGGCGGACGGCCGAATGACCTTTTGCATGTACATTGATGCGTCCAATCATTGCACCACGTGCGTATTCCTCTGGCATCGGCTCCCCAATTCCAGCCGAATGATTATAGACCAAATATTTCTGAAAATCTTTTAGTTTATCATCTGGCAGCCGAGTTTCGGAAAATTCCCCAATCCCCGTGTTGATTCCGTACATCATATCTCCGGCAGATAATTTCTTATTCAAGAATTCACGACATTTTCTTATTTTCTCAAGAGACTCTTCCGAGATTAAAATTTGTTCTCTACCTCTTGCCACACGGTGCAGGTTTTCGATTGTGAGATTATAGCCATTTAGTTCTATCATTTTCTTTTTGCCTTTTTATAATTCTTTTTTATTTTAAAGTACAAACATAGCTACAATTTATAATTATTCAACAATTCACTTCCCCGCAATCTCACCCACATTGTGGGCATTTATCTCAGCTTTAATCTTCTCAATCTCATCACGGAGCTCCCCAGCTCGCTCAAACTCCAAATCACGAGCTGCATCTTTTATATCGCCCAAACATTTGGTCGAGCAGTTGGCGTTTTTGTTCGGCGGACATATTGCGGGCAATTCGTTCGGAGAGTCCAGCATCTTTTTTTTATCATATTAAATTATGTTTGTCAGGACTGATTACACAGTTTCTTTTTTATTTTAAAGTACAAACATAGCTACAATTTATAATTATTCAACAATTCACTTCCCCGCAATCTCACCCACATTGTGGGTATTTATCTCAGCTTTAATCTTCTCAATCTCATCCCTGATTTCTCCTGCTCGCTCAAACTCCAAATCACGAGCTGCATCTTTCATATCGTCAAACATTTGGTCAAGCAGTTGGCGTTTTTGTTCGGCGGACATATTGCGGGCAATTCGTTCTGAGAGTCCAGCATCTTTTTTATTCTGACGAATACCCAAATCATCAAGTCTTTTTGCTTGAATATCGGCAACAGAAGTCGCCTCCAAAATCTCTGCATGAGTTTTGTAAACTGTTTTCGGGTCAATCCCGTGTTTGGTATTGTAGGCAATTTGAATCTCCCGTCTCCGTGCAGTTTCCGAAATCAACACATTCATCGATTTCGTAATCCTATCAGCATATAAAATCACAAGTCCTTTGTCATTTCTGGCAGTCCGTCCAGCCGTTTGCATGAGCGACCGCTCACTTCTGAGAAATCCTTCCTTGTCCGCATCCAAAATTGCAACCAGCGAAACCTCTGGCATATCCAAGCCCTCACGAAGCAAGTTCACACCGACCAGCACATCAGTATCTCCAAGTCGTAATCCACGAATAATTTCCACCCGTGCCAGCGCGTCCACCTCCGAATGAATGTATGCCACCCGCACCCCCAGATCTTTGAGGTAATCGGTCAAATCCTCACTCATCCTTTTGGTCAGAGTAGTGACCAGAACTCTTTCTTTTATTTCTACTCGTTTTTTAATTTCGTCATAGAGGTCATCGATTTGATTTCCAACTGGGCGGACGGAAATTTCTGGATCAAGCAAACCAGTCGGACGGATAACTTGCTCGACCACAACTCCTTCGGTCTTTTCCATCTCATAATCCCCTGGAGTTGCACTCATATAAACTGCTTGGGGCACAATATTTTCAAACTCATCAAATTGGAGAGGGCGGTTTTCCAATGCAGAAGGAAGGCGGAAGCCATGTTCGACAAGATTTTTCTTACGAGCCCTGTCACCATTGAACATACCACGAACTTGTGGTACTGTAATGTGCGATTCATCCACAATTAATAGGAAGTCTTTTGGGAAATATGTCATAATCGTATTGGGTGTATCTCCTGGCTTACGACCTGAGAGGTGCATTGAATAATTTTCTATACCAGAGCAATACCCAATTTCTTTCATCATCTCAAGATCAAACATTGTTCGTTGTTCAAGTCGCTGAGCTTCGGAGTGCTTATCATATGCTCTAAACCACCTAACTCTGTGGTAGAGTTCATCCTTTATATCGTTCATTGCCCTATCGACTTGTGATTGTGAGGTGACAAATAGTTTAGCTGGGTAAATTGTTGTAGCAGTTTCTTGTCCCAGAACCTCACCAGTTGCTGGGTTGATAAATTTTATTGCTTCTACTTCATCGCCAAACATTTCAATACGAATCCCTTCTCTTGATTCCGAAGCTGGTAGAATATCAATCACATCTCCTCTAACTCTGTAAGTCCCGCGCTTCACCTCAACATCATTCCGCTCAAAATACAAATCACTAAGCCGAAACATTAACGCTTTTCTACTAATCTGCATCCCAACATGAATCCCAAAGAGCAAATCTTTAAAGTCTTGTTTTGCACCAATCGAATAAATACACGAAACAGAAGCTACCACAATCACATCACGCCTATCTTCGACCAGAGCATTTGTTGCACGAAGTCTAAGCCTGTCAATCTCATCGTTAATCTGTAAATCTTTTTCAATATAAACGTCTGTCTTGGGTATGTATGCTTCGGGCTGATAGTAATCATAATACGAAATAAAGTATTCCACTCGGTTGTGCGGAAAGAAACTCTTGAACTCACTGTAAAGTTGTGCTGCAAGAGTTTTGTTTGGAGTGATAATCAGCGTTGGTTTCTGAGTTTGGGCAATCACATTCGAGATTGTAAATGTTTTCCCAGACCCAGTCACGCCTAGTAATACTTGATGTTTATCCCCCCTTTCAATCCCTTCGACAAGTTCTTTGATGGCTCTTGGCTGATCGCCCGATGGCTTATATTTCGACACGAGATGAAATTTATTTTCGTTCATCAATTCCTTTTACTTTTTTCTATTTTTTTTAAACGTGCCGACAATGTGTGTCCCCCGTATTTTGCATCGAAGACCATTTTTACCTCACAACTTCTCAGGTATATTTTTGTCTTCGCAATATTTTTCAAACTCAGAATCAGTTTTTAAATATTTATCACAAAAATCTTCAAAAGACTTTTGAGTATCTTCTAAATATCTTTCATCAGCTGTCAAAATCATTTCTGTCTTTTCTATAAACTGGTCAAAATCTTTATTAATCCCACAAAGTTTGTCAATGGTTTTAAAATCTAACTCTTTATATTTTGATGGAAATAATAACTTACTTTCATATGGATTGCTGCCTAATTCAATAACTCCAATACCAAATGATTGATTTAATCTTTCAATTTCACTGATTAGATTACCATTGATTTCAAAAGCAACTAAATATCCAAAATTAGCCCAACTTGAATTTGAGACAGCCTGAAAATAACATTCTTTTAATTCATAATCAGTATTGATTTCGCGTTTAATTTCGTATGATGAGATTTCAAATGAGTCTGATTTGTTAATAGATTTCATCAACGCTAGGCTTGTTTTAGTTTTTAGCTCTAGGTGTTTAATTCCGATCATATCTGGGTGAATCCATTTTTGTCCTCTATCTTTTTTCTTTTTAGAGCTTTCATGAAATATAGTTTTTGAATAAGTATTATTATTTTTTAAAAAACTACTAAGAAGCGGATGTAAATCTCTTTCAAGATAAACTTTATCCGATTTCTTCTGAGAAATTGCTGGAACATCTTCAGCGGTACCAACAAGATCAATATCATTTTCATATTTAGCCAAATAATATTGAAATCCCTTTGCTTTCTTAATCCTTTTAACTCTCGTGTCATTTTTTGTAATAAAATTGCTGAGATTTGCTCCTACAGTATCTTTAGGCGTTTTTCCTTTGCCGAAATCATAATAGCTATTTTTAATTATCTCATCATAAATATCTACATAATACATAGAAGACTTATTGTCTTCTAATACTTTTAGAATTGCTTCTTTCACAGTCATTGCCATTATTCAACTTCCTAAATATTATTGAATCAATACAAACGTCACAATGTGACTTAGATATTCACAGCTTCCACACATTGTGTGTTCCCCATAAGCCTGAGCACTGGTTTCCATCACCGCTTCACTGAGTGTCGGGTGAGCATGAATTGTTTTGAATAATGATTCAGCCGTCCCACCAACCAGGGCGAGCCAGCACCACCCCCACACAATGTGTGTTCGGCAATCATTTCTGTCACCTCAGGG
>JAJRPT010000013.1 GCA_024280675.1 Bacteroidota bacterium | reverse complement strand
ATGTCGGCTCCGGTTCGTAATGAATAGGGGACATAAAATGTCCAACCAGTGTCAATGGGCGAAACTCCAATTACCCAAGAGGAAATAACTGCATAGAGTGCCAGCAATCCACCCGCAAGATAAAGCCAATATGAAAAAAGATTGATCCTAGGAAACTGAACATCTTCGGCACCAATTTGTAATGGCAACATAAAATTGCCAAATACTGCAGGTATCCCTGGTATGATAAACAGAAACACCATGATTATACCATGAAGTGTATAAGTGTAATTATACTGTTGGGCAGAGAGAATCGTCTCCCCTGGGGTCAGCATCTCAATCCGCATTAGAAATGCAGCAGCAAGCCCAGCAAGAAAGAATACAGTCATAGATGCCAAATACATCAGAGCGATTCTTTTGTGATCACTTGTGGTAAGCCATGCCAACAAGCCACTGTATTTAGTCTTTATATCATAGAAAGAAACATAATCCTCGCTATTGAGATCGCTTCTTTCCGCATTATCAACATTCAACCGTACTTCGCTCATTTATTAGCTCCAGAGTTTTTTTTCTTTGCAAAAACTAACCACAAAATAAAAATTCCTAACGATAATAGCATCACAACACCCATAATTCGAGTGACATTCAAAACATAACCCCTGCCATCGGGAGCTGCTTTGAAACACAAGGCAATCATCTTCTCCAAAGTTGGAGCCTCTTCACCCTTTGCTGCCTTAACCACCGCCATTTTAAAATTAAATGGCATAAAATCCGTCCCTGGTAAATATCTTGTTATTTTACCGTCGGAAGAAAGAAAAATCAAACCAGCAGAATGAAGGTAGTCGATAGCATCTTCATTGAGCTCCTCAATCTTGTATTTAAAACCTACAGCCTCGGTTAGCCTGTGCAAATCAACACTGTCGGCAACCGTCCAAGCCCAGCTGTCTGGTGAAAACTCCCTATTCATTCCCACAAGATAATTCTTCTTCTTATCCATTGCCAGCTCAGCAGTCTCGCCTGGGGCAAAACTCACCGAAAGAAGATTGTAATCCTTGCCAGGTTCAAGCTCGCTTCTTTCGACCACATCTCTTAGCCCCGCAAGCAAAACATTGCAAATTCCAGGACATTTGTAATAAACAAGTGAAAGAACCGTTGGTTTGTCCAATATTTCTTTTAGCGTTTTTTTCTCACCAAGTGAGTTGGTCAGCACTATATCAAGGGGAACCGTCTCCCCTAATTTTTCCGTAACCCCAACCTCTTCTCCAATTTGTGCCTTAGATACACTAAAGAAAAAACAAAGAAGAATCATTATTATCTTTACCATGATGCGAATTTAATAAAATTTATTATAATACAAAATACTTTATTTAATATTCTATTACTTTACGCATATATTAATATCTTTTTATCTTTTGTAATCGCCGTATTTATTTCAATATCTTAGAAACAGAAATTATTGACGGCAAATATAATAGAAAATAAATTTGTAATCTTATCAACAAAAACAAAGAAAAAGCCAATTATACAATTCATCATTGAGTATAATTGGCCTGTAAATATTTAAATAAAATACTATTTATTTATTGCTTGTCAATGTCCTTGCAGTATATTCCAAACTGCTTCAAGTTCTGTCTGATTTAGCTCAGCAAAATTAGAGTTGAATCCATTGTCTGGGATATTATTCAAAACAACAGATAAAAAGTCTCCACTACTTTTTGTCCATACAGAATTGTTTGCCAGCATATTGGCTGCTCTTTGCTTGTCAGAAATTATTTTATCAAAAACCCCATCATCAAAAACATCCGTGCTTTGCGGGATGGCATTTTGAGCTATTTTATTTAATGAGTTTTGGACTTGCTCTTTTTTCACTTCATCTACGACCACAGGGGCTCTAAAGACATAAGCATTTATTTTATTGTCTTGTATGCTATTGATTGAGCGGACGTAACTCACACCGCCAATAGTAATGCCGATTATCAGCAATGTGGTAAAGATAAAATACCAAGTGCTTGGCTTTGAGACAAAGTTCGTGAAGTCTGCCTCTTCTTGGTAGCCCAGTTGTTCTAAATTTATTTCTTCTTTTTTCATTTTATTATATTTTGTTGTTTGTCGATTTTATAGTCTTTTTACAGATGGAAATTAAGTCCACGTTCTAGTTTTGGGTCGCCGATTGGGATATGGTTCTTACCCTTTGCTGCCATTCTAAATGAGGTCATCATAAGCCCAACCGCAAGAATGATGAAGCCTATTTCCTGCCATCCAAATATTGGATTTACATTTCCTACCATTTTGGAATAAGTTGGATAAATCAGCCAATAGAGGTCATAGACATGTGCTCCAATTATCCAATAGGCAGCAAGTTTGAGTCTGCTTGGATTGGATTTCGACTCACGTTGGATAAGAAGACCGAATGGTACAATGAATTTAATTAACATCAGTCCAATGGAAACATAAGCCCAAACTCCCTCCATCCGTGGAATATACCAAAATGTTTCCTCTGGGATGTTTGCATACCAGATTAGCATGAACTGGCTGAATGCAATGTATGCCCAAAATGCTGTAAATGCAAACATCCATCCGCCCAAGGAATAATAATGGTCGGAGCGAATGCCGGTGATAAGCATTTTGTTTTTGTCAAAGTAGATTACGTACAAGGTAAGCATTGCCATTACGGTTGAAAATGTTCCTGCAAAGAAATAAACTCCGTACATGGTTGAGAACCAGTGAGGTTCAAGGCTCATCATAAAGTCTACGGCATAGACTGTTACCGATATTGCAAATATTGCTACATAAATTGCAGACCAAAATGCGTTACGTTTGGAAATTGCCTGCCCGCCCGTTTTGTCTTGCTTGAACGAAGAGCCAACCATTAAGAATTTGAATACCACATTCAAAAGCCATATTGCAATAAAACGTATCATAAATGATTGAGTGTTGAGGTAAGCCATTTTCTTGCTGAGGAATGGATCGCTTAAAACATCTTCGGTGTGAGTCCAGTGATAAATTCCGCCGTGATGAGAAAACAAGGAAATTATCACAGGCACAGCAAGGATTGGTGCTACATAAAGTGCACCCGTCATATATTCGGTGATTCGCCGAAAAGGTACGCTCCAGATTGCACCAGAGGCATGCTCAATGGCAATCAAAAACATTGCACCCATTCCAATACTGACACTCAACATGAATCCGATAAGAGAAGCGAATGCAGCACGTTGTGGGTCTATCCAGTAGGCAAGAATGCCCAGAACCAAACCAAGAATAAGTAATATATTTGACCATTTTGTATAAGATGCAGGCAAATCTTTTTGCTCATATCTAACTATTTTTTCTTTTTTCATTATTCTACCTCCTCTGTAGATACTTCTTCATCGCCCCACATATCTTCTTCATCACCCCACATGTCATCATCTTCTTCGGCTACATCATCGTTTGTTTGTTCAATATTTTGTAATACTCTTACAAAGTGAATTATCGCCCAACGCTCATCTCGTGTGATTTGAGATTCTAGCCCGCTCATAAGACCGGCACGTGATCCTTGGGTTATGATGTGGTAAAGCATCCCGTCGCTCATCTCTTTGTACATATCAAGGGTTAGATTTGCTCCCGGCATACCAACAATTCGCCCTGCAACGCCATCATCTCCGTGGCAGGGTGAACAAAATGTTGCAAATTTCTTTTGACCAAGCTCCAACACTTCTTTGCTTGGGGTAAATGGATTGGAAAGATTCTCCGAAGCCGAGAGGTGGTCACCTCTGTATTTATATGGCATAAAGCCCTGGGCGACCGTACCGGCAGGAGGAGTTCGCATTGACATTCGGTCTGCAAAGAATTCTGAGGTCTCGCCATAATCGGCTCTTGGTTGATCCATCATCCAGTTCATTGGTGACATATAAATAATTTTATTCATGTACACGTAAACACTAGCAGAGGTAACAAAAGAAATGAAAAGCAATCCAAGAATGAATTTCGGATCCCAAATCTTTGGCTTCCAAGTCACTTCTTCGGTGTCGTAGTAAATCGGCTCGGTAATCTCGGCATTAAGCCCCTTGAACATGGCAACTATTTTGTCGTAGTCAAATTTAGGATCTTTTGCTTCGATATAAATTCCAAACCTGTCGCTCGAGGTAGACTTAGCAAAGGCACTGTCATGGAGTGGGTGTGAATTGTTCGGGAATTTAAACAAGAACAATATCATCATCGCAACCGACAATACTGCCGAAGTTAAAATAAACACCTCAAAAATTACTGGAATATAAGATGGGAATGCAAAAAATGGCTTCCCTCCAATAATTGCGGGATAGTCTACTGAGTTTGTCCAGTAGATGAAGAAGGTCATAAGAGATGCAAAAAATGAGCCCACAGCCATTGTGAAATATCCAATCTTGGATGGCTTTAGCCCCATCGCCGGATCCATGCCGTGAAGGGGATATGGAGTGTTTACGTCAAATTTTGTGTAGCCTTCTGCTTTAACTTTTCTTGCTGCTTCGACAATTCCATCTGCTGTATTGAAGAGTGCGGCCGCTGCATATATTTTATCTTTATACATTAGTCTTTCCCTCCCACTTTATTTTCTATTTTATAGTGGGTATGGCTTGGTTGAGCCCCTTCCGACACTGCCTTTATCTCAACAATCGAGATGGAAGGCAAGAATCTCACAAAGAGAAGCACGAGTGTGAAGAAGAAGCCAAAGCTACCAATAAATATTGTTATGTCATAAATTGTTGGTGTGAAATATCCCCAGCTTGATGGCAAGAAATCACGAGAAAGTGAGGTCACCACAATTACAAAACGCTCAAACCACATACCCACGTTCACGCCCATTGCGATTAGGAACATGAGCGGAATCGAGCGACGAATTTTCTTGAACCAGAAAAGTTGTGGAACAAATACATTACAAGAGAACATAATCCAATATGCCCAAGAATATGGCCCAAAGGCACGGTTTACAAATGCAAATGTCTCAGGCTGATTGGCACTGTACCATGCGATGAAAAACTCCATCGAATAGGCGTAGCCGACCATAAGACCAGTAAGCATTATTATTTTATTCATCAACTCAAGTGTTCTCATTGGGATAAGTTCTTGCATATTGAACATCTTCCGAATCACAATAAGCGAATTCTGCACCATTGCAAAGCCAGAGAATATCGCTCCTGCAACAAAGTATGGTGGAAGAATGGTGGTGTGCCACCCAGGGAGAATGGACACGGCAAAGTCAAATGATACTATTGTGTGAACAGATAATACAAGTGGTGTTGCCATCCCTGCAAGGATTAAATACATCATCTCGTAATGTTTCCAATGACGATTGGAGAATCTCCAACCAAGAGAAAATATTGAATATGTAAGTTTCTTAATTCTACTTGTTGCACGGTCACGAAGAGCTGCAAAATCGGGTATCAAGCCAACATACCAGAATACAAAAGAAACTGTGAAATATGTTCCAACGGCAAACACATCCCAAAGAAGTGGTGATGTGAAATTGACCCACAAGCTATGTTGATTTGGGTATGGCATTAAATAAATTGCGGCAACCCAAGGACGACCCGTGTGGATAATTGGAAATATAAGTGCTGTCATAACCGCAAATATCGTCATGGCCTCGGCAAAGCGGGCGATACCATTTCTCCATCTTTGGCGGAGTAAAAATAATATTGCAGAAATAAGT
>JAJRPT010000012.1 GCA_024280675.1 Bacteroidota bacterium | reverse complement strand
TTCTCAGCAGACATTGGTCTTGCTTTATTTACAGCACCAGTCCTTATGCCCTTTGCTTCTTTTAATTGGACTCCCTTTTGAATATAGAATTTCTCAATATTTATATCTCATACGCTTTGTGTTTTACAGCTCTTGTACTTCCAATAATAAATACTTAATTTGCACGATATGAAAGAGAAAATATCAAATATAGCAAATCTGGCCGCACTGAAGTTAAGTGATAAACAAACTAAGGTAATGGAAGAGCAGTTTAATAAAATACTCGATTACGTTTCTAAGATAGAGCTGATTGATTTAGAAGGAGTTGAGCCTTTGACTCATGTGAACCAATCACATAATATTTGGCGACAAGATGTGCCGGGCGAACCCTTGCCTTTGGAAGATGCCTTGAGGAACGCACCAAAGCGAAACGAGCAATTTTTCAAAGCACCTAAAGTTATCGAATAAAACATGTCACTAGCTTTTTTCAAAAAAAGAGATTTAGATGCCATTGGGATTATTCCAGCTAGGTTTGATTCGGTACGTTTCCATGGGAAAATGTTAGCTGATACAGGCGGTGGCATACCTCTTTTGATCAGGACTTATAATGCGGCAAAGAGTTCAAAACATCTTCGGCGAATCATAATTGCGTGCGATGACGAGCGAATTGCCAAAGCTTGTGAAAAGCATGAAGCAGAATATATAATGACACCCAAAGACCTAGCCTCGGGAACAGATCGTGTTGCGTGGGCATATCGTCACCTAGACGAAACAGCAGATGTAGTGGTCAATATTCAGGGTGATGAACCCTTTCTTGATGGTAAAATAATTGATGAGCTATTCTGGCCGTTTTCAACATCGCTTTGCAGTGTTGGAACTCTTGTCAAGCGGATAACAAGTCTTGATGAGTTGCTTGATTCCTCGGTGGTGAAAGTGGTGTTGCAAAATGACAAAACTGCACTCTATTTTTCTCGTTCACCAATTCCATTCCTGCGTGAGTTACCTCAATCAAAATGGCTAGAGTCTACTCAAGTATTTTGGAAGCATATCGGCGTGTATGCCTACCGGGCTGAGGCTTTGCAAGAGTTTGTCAATGTGCAGCAAACAGATCTTGAAAGCTCAGAAAAACTTGAGCAGTTACGTCTCTTACAAAGCAATCATAAATTTTATTGTGTCGAGACCAAGCACGAATTAATTGGAGTTGATACTGCCGAAGACCTTGCGAGAGTTAAAAAAATATTTTTAAGCCAATAAGACTTGATAAATTAAATTCATCAAAAAAAATGAAACAATCTAGCTATTATATTCCTACACTCAAAGACGTGACATCGGACGCTCAGATGACATCCCACAAACTTATGCTCAGAGCCGGGCTTATGCGTCCGCTGGCTGCTGGGATTTTCTCGTGGTTACCCTCTGGGTACAAGGTGCTGAAAAAGATAATGGACATTCTCCGTGAGGAAATGGACAAAAGCACTGGACAAGAGTTTATGTTGCCCGCCCTCAACCCAGTGGAAATTTGGGATAAGACGGGCAGAAGCAAAGCCATGGGCGATGTAATGTTTCATATCAAAAATCGTGAAGGATTGGTGCTTGCTCCAACTCACGAGGAAATAATTACTTACCACGCAAAACAACATATCTCTTCCTACAAAGATTTGCCACAGATTTGGTATCAGATACAAAGTAAGTTCCGCAATGAGCCACGCCCAAGATCGGGTGTGATGCGTGGTCGTCAATTTTTTATGAAAGATGCCTATTCGATGGATACCAGCTATGAAAATCTTGGCAAATCCTACGACAAGATGGCGGCGACATACAAAAGAATATTCGACAGATGTGGAATAAAATACTTTGTCGTTGGAGCTTCGAGCGGGGCGATGGGTGGGGGTGGCTCGCAGGAATTTATGGTGGAAAACGCATTTGGAGAAGATACTTGTGCTGTCTCTGACTCCGGATATGCTGCCAATATTGAGATTGCGACATCGGCTGTTAAATCAGTTGGGAGAATTGAAAATAATCCGCAATATGAAATCTTTGATACGCCGAATGCTAGAACTATAAATGATTTGATAAATAAATATAATGTCCAAGAAGAAAGATGTGCTAAATCGCTTGTTTATATTATTGAAGGTGAACCTGTTTTGATTCTCATGCGTGGCAATGACGAGCTGAATTTGTCCAAAATGGAATCAGTTTTTGAAACAAGCAATATTCGTCCTGCCGGGGATTCTGAATTGTTGGAAATCACGGGTGCAAATGCTGGTTCGATTGGTCCACTAAATTTGAAAAGCGAAATAAAAATATATGCAGATAATTTACTAAAAGATGCTAATGGGCTTGTGAGTGGTGCAAATCAAAATGGCAGACATTACAAGAATATTGATTTAAGTCGTGACGCTAAGATATTGAAATATAAAGACTTTCGCACTGTCCAAGTGGGTGAGCCTGACGTGATAGATGGCTCGCCTCTCCGCATTGTAAATGCAATCGAGCTTGGCCATATTTTCAAACTTGGCACAAAATATTCCGAAGCCCTCGACTTTAAATTCCTTGATCAAAATGGTAAGACTCATCCCGTTGTGATGGGTTCTTATGGCATTGGTGTCGAGCGCATGATGGCTTGTCATATTGAGCAGCATTCCGATGATAAGGGAATTGTTTGGGGAAAAACTCTTGCTCCATTTGACCTACACTTGATTGGGCTAAATATTCATAAATCAGAGAATGTTAGAAACGCCTGCGACAAAATATACAATGATTTAAAAGAAAATGGGCTAGATGTCCTCTATGACGACAGGAAAGCATCCATTGGATTTAAATTCAAAGATGCTGACTTAATTGGACTTCCCTATCAAATTGTGGTGGGAGACAGGATGCTTGGAAATGGTAAAGGAGGCGAAGTGGAATTAAAAAATAGGCGAACTGGTGAGAGTAAATCAATAGAACTAGGTGAAATTGTAAATTATTTTAAAGCAATTTCAGAAAACTAAAATATGAATAATATTTATGCAGACCTACATTTACACACCCTTTGCTCCGACGGGAAAACTGATGCGACCCGTCTTTTTGAAATTATAAAAGCGCAGAATGTTTCCATAATGAGCATTACCGATCACGATACAATTTTGGCATATACTCAGCTTCCAAGTGGTGTGAGCTTTGTGAGTGGATGCGAGCTGACCTTGCAGTTTGGCGATCGCTTAATCCACATGTTAGCATACGGCTTTGACCTCTTTGACAAATCATTAAACCAGTATTTACAAAAGATAAAAGAGCAAAGAATTAAGCGGGCTGGTGTAATAGTTAAACAACTGGTGTCAAAAGGATTAGAACTTTCACTTGAAGATATTATAGATAATTCAAGATCTGAGGTAATCACCCGTACTCATATTGCAGACTATTTAATCAAGAAAGAATTTGTGAGCAGCAACTACATCGCCTTTGAAAAATATTTAAGCGACAGGGCTTTGGAAGAGCCGCCCGCCATGGAGGTGCACTCTGTCGAAGAAGGTATTAAAATGATAGCACGCTCTGGTGGCTTTTGCTCACTTGCACACCCTGGGAATCATTACTCACAAAGAGATCTATACCAACTTACCAAATATGGTATGCGTGGAATCGAAGTCTATCATCCCTCAAACGGTAGGGTCGCAACAAAAAAACATACAACATTTGCACGCCAATACCAGCTCAAAATCACTGGTGGTTCAGATTTTCATGGACGTAACTTTAGCGAAAATTATAATATTTCACATTTTGGATTGAGCAAAACTCAATTTGAAGCACTTGGTCTAAAGGTTCAAAAGTCGGCATAATTCTTGCTTTATCTATTTTTTATTCAGGAACAATAGGCAAAATGAAAATTATGTTAAGCACAAAAATAAACTCTATCTTGTTAATGATTGCACTAAGCTCGTTTACATTTTTAGTAATATCTTCATTTGTACTCAGGCTATCGGGAACTGGAGAAGTTACTGGCGAGCTGGAAGAAATCCAAAAAAGCAATACCGTAGCCGATGCCATTCAAGTGTCTGTGCTAAACGGATGTGGAGAAAAAGGTATAGCATCGAGGGTGGGCAAAGAACTACGAAAACACGGTTTTGATGTTGTTGAAATTGGCAACTACCGAGGTACTGTCGAAAAATCTATAGTAATCGACCGCCTTGGCGATGAACATTCAGCCCGGAAAACAGCCCATGTCCTAGGCATACCAGACACTCATATTTACTCAAACATTGATTCCTCGCTCTACGTACGTGCCACAATTATTATTGGGAAAGATTTTGCCATACTCCCTTTATAAATTATAAATTTTCTTAGAAATATGAATTGAATTATTAAACTGAAATGTATCAAGCATGAGTTCAGAAGAAGAAACAATAGAAGTAAAAATTATTGGAATAACTGGAGTGATTGGCTCTGGGAAATCAACTGTTTCTGGATTTATCGAAGAAATGTCTTACCCCTTAATCTCAAGTGATGAAGTAGCAAAGGAGCTGATGAGAAGTGACGCAGGACTGATCCAAGAAATTAAGCTTGCCTTGGGAACTGATGTCTATGATGGGAATATCCCAAATTCTAAGAAAATATCTAAACTTATTTTTTCAGATAACAAAGATGCAAAAATATACAGAGACAAGCTAAATTCTTTGGTACACCCCAGAGTCTTGGATGAAAATATGCGTAGGATTGAAGAATTTGCAAGCAATGGCGAACAAATAATTTTTGTAGAAAGTGCTTTAATATTTGAAATTGGAATGGAAGAGGGCTACGATTATATTATCTGCGTCGATGCGGGTGCAAAGACTAGTTTGCAGAGAGCGTCACTTCGCCTTGGAATAAGCCAAGAGCAAGTTCAACTCAGAATGAACACACAATTTTCTGCGACAGAGAAAAAGAAAGGCTCAGACTTTGTCATTGATAACTCAGGCTCGCTAGAAAAAACCAAACAAGCAACCCAGTTTGTCGCCGATCTTATAAAAACTTTACCACCAAAGAAATTTACAGAATAATAATACTATTATTCTCAGCAATATCATTCTAAGCAATGTCATTCTAACCAAGATTTATAATAATCCTTATCTCTGTGCTTTTCGACATGTTTGGTCATTTTCAAAGGTGCAAATGTATCAACCATTACCGCAAATTCATAGGTGTCTTTCTTGCCGATT
>JAJRPT010000002.1 GCA_024280675.1 Bacteroidota bacterium | reverse complement strand
TAGAATTTGCAAAAATCCCATCTAACAAAGGTGGTTATCGTTACCCTAGCCTGTCTGTGCTTTACAGGAAATTATTCTCAGAAACACTCTCCGATGCCCACGATGCTGCAATAGACACACAAGCTACCGCACGTATCTTCTTGGAGCTAAAGAACTTAGGCATTATTGATCCAGAAAAGAAAATCACAGAAATTATTCCTAAAGAAAAGAAAAAGTCAGACTCTTCCGAGTTGTCATTATTTTGAACCGTGAGGAAATTATTCCACAAGAAAAAACTTCAAACCGCCTCCCCTCACTTGATTTGGCACGCTTTGTGGCAATCTTGCTCATGGTGCAAGGTCATACTATTTATGCCATGATTACTCCGCATCAGATCCAGGGATCGGACGCTTGGGACATGTGGACGTGGATTCGTGGATTTACAGCCCCCATGTTCTTGATAGTCTCTGGAATTGTGCAAGTCTTTGCAAATAAACGAAATAGCAACGGCATCTTAGCTGTAAAAATAATAAAAAAAAGAATCCTCACTGCCCTCATCGTTTTGGCTATCGGCTACTTGTTAGCTTTTCCTGCTGGTAAAATATTCGACCTGCCCTTTATTGCCGATAAATACTGGTCATATTTTTTTAGGGTGAATATTTTGCAATTAATTGGCATGACTCTGCTTTGGTCAGTTTTTTATTTCTGGGTGACAAGAAGCGGTAAAAGTCTGGCAATACTCTCATTGTCCACATTTTTTATTGTCTTGCTACTGACACCCTTTTCAACAGATATTTCTGGGTTTCTGGACTTGCCTGAATTATTCGACGCTTACTTGCACTCGGGTACGGGTTAACTCTTTCCTATAATTTCATATTCGGCATATTTATTCTTTGGGATTTTCTTGGGAACTGTTGTCAAAAACTGGCAACCCGAACGTCGTGAAACAAATATCATTAAATATTTTGGCTTATTTGCATTAATTTTAATATCATTTTCATTGTTATTTTCTTCTGGAAGTGGGACGCTATGGAGTTTGCTCACAGGTTTTTCTAGTGACAATCCATTTTTGATTATTCAGAGGTCGGGCTTTGCGATGCTTGCCATTGGTGGATTGACAATCTTGCACCAATTTATAAAGAAATACTCACACATTTACTCAATGTTTGGCAGTCACGCACTAATTCTCTATGTCGTTCATTTGATTATAATTTACGGAGGAGATGGGCTTATTGGGCTGAAGCAACAGTTTGGGCTAAATACTTTTTCGGCAAATGAGTCAATCCTGTGTGCCATTTTTGTGCTGACCCTCAGCCTTTGCATAATCTGGATTTATGATTATTTTGCATCGAATTACAAGTTCGGCAAAATTGTCTTCCACTCGATACCACTCAGCTATTTGGGATATATGCTCTTGCTTTGAGTTCTACTCATCGGAAAAATAAAATTCGGTCAAGTCATCAAACTTCACATTGGTGAGAATCCAACCATTCTCAGGTGCGTTATAAAAAGTGAAAATCCATCTCATCGGAAATCGTGAATGAAGCCCAATGAAGCGGACTCTGATAAATGATTTGGAAATTTGTTCGGCATTCACAGGCTCGTAGCCCCTTAGCTTCCCGTAAATTTGGAATGCGCGGTGGGTTTGATTAATCAGTGCTTGAATCTTTCCCGTTTGGTCTTTTATAAAGCTGTCCTTGAAAAGCTCATTATAACCAGCTGTAACATTACTATCTAATAGATATTCAAAAAATGCAGATGTTTTCTGTTTCAATTTCTTAGGTATCATCTTAACCTCGGTCGCCGAAGATTGACTCTTGTCCGAAGGCAATCGCCCTTGGGAAAGAACCGCAATATTTAGCACAAAGAACATTATAATTAAGTATTTCATAAGAGGAAGTTTTAATAAAAAAATAAGAAATGGTAACAATAATAATTTCAATTTAAAAAAATAAAACAAAAACATTGTAACAAAATGCAACAAATATTGTCAATTACTTAGTGTGATGGGTGAACTAATTCCCCAAAAATTAGGACAGCTAGTTAAGTGTTAATTATTGGTGGAATTATAGGCAATCTCATAACCGGGATCATTGCGAGCATTATTCCTGCAATTAGTGTTGCCCCGTAGTAGACGAAGCAATATACAGGTACGGAGAATCAGAAATATTGAATACAGGCAAAGGGTCTCAGCCTCCTTTATTTACAAGTGATGAGTATGTAAATCTTGTAATTAGCGAAAATAGTATTACCCATAATATGGGTTAAATTGCTTGGGCATGGAAAAAGCAGGTGCTGCCTGATTAAAAAATAAATTTATCCATCATTCCAGTTATTCAAAGAAGAAGCAATTAAAAAGCCACATTGTGGCCACGATTGTGGCCACAATGTGGCTGTGGAGAAGTGGTGGTGGGGAATTGTTTTGGGATTGCTTATATTTGCTGGTTGGCAACAAATTAATTTGCCGTAAGTATAGATTATAAAAGTGTAAGGAAAAAATGTCGATTCTAGGAAAAGAACAAATAGTACAGGCTCTGCTCGAAGACGAAATGCAGAGCTCTTATCTTGATTACTCAATGAGCGTCATTGTATCGAGGGCACTGCCCGATGTCAGGGACGGGCTCAAGCCAGTTCATCGCAGAATATTATTTGCAATGCAGGAACTGGGCCTCCACCCAAATCGTCCCTATAAGAAATCGGCAAGACTGGTCGGGGAAGTGCTGGGTAAGTATCACCCTCATGGTGATAGCTCAGTTTATGAAGCAATGGTTCGTATGGCTCAAGATTGGTCGATGAGGTATCCGCTTGTCGACGGGCAAGGAAACTTTGGCTCAGTCGATGGCGACCCTGCCGCTGCGATGAGATACACAGAAACCAGGCTTGCACAAATATCAACTTATTTGCTCAGAGATATTGACAAAGATACGGTTGATTTCCGTCCGAATTTCGATGATTCATTGGAAGAGCCGACTGTGTTGCCAGCCGTTGTCCCAACTCTGCTGGTAAATGGCTCGAGTGGAATTGCGGTCGGGATGGCAACTAATATGCCACCTCATAATTTGAGGGAGGTCGCAAATGGAATTCTTGCTCTGATTGAAGATCCAGAAATTACGATTGAAGAACTTATCAAACATGTTCCCGCACCTGATTTTCCGACCGGTGGTATAATTTACGGCTACCAAGGTGTGAGGAGTTGCTACTTGACCGGACGTGGCAAGATTATAATGAGGGCAAAGGCTGCAATCGAAGAAAATGAAACGGGAACAAAGCAAAGAATTATTGTCGAAGATTTGCCCTTCCAAGTCAATAAAGCATCACTGATTATAAAAATTGCCAGCCTTGTCAGAAATAAAGCCCTCGATGGCATATCCTATGTTGGAGATGAGTCTGGACGGGATGGGCAAAGGATTGTAATTGATGTCAAAAGAGATGCAAACCCGCTCGTTGTATTGAATAATTTATTCAAGCATACTCAGATGCAAGCTACGTTCGGTGCGATTATGTTGGCACTCGTCGATGGTCGTCCACTTGAGCTTACTCTAAAAGAGATAATGCAACACTACCTTACCCACCGTAATAGGGTTGTTGTTCGTCGCACGAAATTTGAGCTGAATGCCGCCGAACGCCGGGCTCATATTCTGGAAGGGTTTATTATCGCACTAGATAATATTGATGAAGTAATAAAAATTATCCGTGCTTCTAAAGATGGGGCTGAAGCATCTGCAAAACTTGTTGAACGATTTGAACTTTCCGAAATCCAAGCAAAAGCAATTCTTGATATGAAATTGCAAAGATTAACTGGACTAGAAAGAGGGAAAATTCAAGACGAGTATCGTGAGCTTCTTGCTACGATTGAAAGATTGAATTCAATTCTTGCATCTAAGCAACTGCAAATGAATATAATTTCAACAGAATTAAAAGAACTTGCTCTGAAATTTGGGAACGAAAGAAGAACTCAAATTGTCTATGACGCAAAAGACTTCTCGATTGAAGATATGATTGCAAATGAAGATGTGATAGTGACTATCTCACATCATGGATTTATTAAAAGAACAAAAGTCTCAAATTATCGTAGGCAAAACAAAGGCGGTCGTGGGTCAAGCGGAACTGGAACCTATGACGAGGATTTTATCGAACACATGTTCCAAGCCTCGACACACGATTATATTTTGTTCTTTACAGATCAAGGCCGGGTTTACAAGGTCAAGGTCTATGATATTCCAGAAGGTAGTCGCAATGCCAAGGGTCGTTCGCTTGCAAATGTGATTCAGAAAACCGCCGATGAGAAAGTTACATCCTATCAAGCGATTACCGACTTTGCCGATGACAGATATGTTGTGATGTGTACAAGAAATGGTACAATTAAAAAGACACGACTTTCGCTTTTTGCAAATATTAGGCAAAATGGAATTATTGCACTTACGATTAACGATGGCGATTCAATGATTGCAGCCGACATTACAGACGGCTTGGCAGATATTATCCTTGGCTCGAAACTGGGGCAGGCGTGTCGCTTTAGAGAATCCGATGTTCGCCCGATGGGTCGTGGTGCGGCTGGTGTTCGTGGAATTAAACTCGGAAAAGGTGATATTGTAATTTCCATGATAATTATCAAGCGGCCTGATTCGCAAGTGCTTGTCATTGGCGAAAATGGTTACGGGAAACGAACAAAATATGAAGATTTCCGTTTGACTAAACGTGGTGCCAAAGGTGTGATTGCGATGAATGTGACTGAGAAAACTGGTTCTGTTTGCGGACTGCTCACCGCCTTTGATACCCAAGATTTGATTGTGATTACAGCAAATGGAGTGCTTATCCGTCAGTCTATGTCGAATATCAGGGTGATTGGGCGGAATACTCAAGGTGTAAAACTAATTAGGCTTGATAGTGGTGACCGCATTGCCGATATTACCTCTGTATCCAAGGAAGAGGAAACGGAGATGGAAGAACAAACTCCCCCAGAAGATGGGGTACAAGAAACATTGCTATGATTCTATGGCAGAAGGTGTTTGTATTATAAACGTGCTAGGAAATTGAAATATTATTTAATAAATATATTTAACGCTGGAGTGATTTTTATATGCTTCAGCGTTTTTTCATTCTCTCAGATGGGAAAAAAAGCCAAAAGCTCTTCTACAATCACACAAGTAGATTCTGTAATTATCCATAAAGTAGATTTCCTGCATGGGCGATTGTTGGGCAAAGGACAAAACAGCTCAGGAAACATAATCAACAAAAGAAATTTTCAGAATATAAACTATTTGTCGCTGCAAGAAATCCTCGATGAGAAAATTCAAGCCATTTCCTTGAATCCTTTCTCGCTTGGCTTAAATGACAACTGGATAATTAATGGATCGGCAAATCATAGTGTGAAAAGCAATGGAAGAAGAGTGACGAGCGGGGATAACTCTTCTTTCAATCTTTCGCTCTATCCAATTGAAAATATTGAAAATATAGAAATTATCACTGGTGCAAAAGCCAGCATTCTCTCAGGCGATGGCACGGGTGCTTTGATTAATTTCCAAGAAATAATATTTGACACAAAAAAGCCATTTGTCAAAATCTGGATTGCCGAAGATGTGGGGGATTTGATTTCTGCAGGTGGAGTTTTTGCCCAAAACTTTGCACCGAATTGGAATATAAATTTTGGAATTCGGAACCTCACAAGCGACGGAATTTACCGAAACGACAGAGTGCAACTCTGGAACCTACACGGAAACCTCAAAAGAACATTTGGCAAATACAAGACCCTAAGCCTTTCATACCTTCATTCACATAATTCCAAAGAAATTAATGCTGGGATTAATCCCGAATTTTCGCTCGACCAAGATGCAAATTTTAGCCTCAGCCCAGTCGATGTGTATGAGAATTTTACCGCATCGCACCAAAGAGAATACCGCCATGACTGGACTCTGAGCTTTTCTGGTAATGAAGAGCAATCTAGGATAAATTATAATACACAAGTCTATCTTACAAATATTGAGTACAATAGAAGCCTTGATACTTTCGGGTTTGTAAGCAAAAATTTTGATGATCTAGGATACCAAAGCAACATTATTGGGGCAAATGCTGAAGTAAAATATAAAATTAATGAAAATTTGAAACTACGATCTGGTCTGGAATTTTCCAGAAATTCGATTAGTAAGAATTCATTCTTTGAGGAATCTGGCTTGACTGATTTGGCTTTATTTGGAATGGCTAGTCTCAAATTAAGCCAAGAAATTAATATCTATGGTGGTGCAAGATTATTAAATAAAAATGGACAAAATGCTTTGAATTATGGAGCAGGGGTGGATGCTTTTGGAGTTAATCTCGACTACTCACTTTCGCATTCCTCTTTTGGATTGATTGCTCAGTCGATTTATGGCACGGGCAATAAACTTAGTGCTGAGTCATTGATTTCTGCTAAAACTAGAATAAATATTTGGAATATTGATTTCCTCATAAATGCTTATCATAGGATTCTTCACAGCAAGTTCTACGGCACATATTCATACACTGAGAATTTCCAATATATGAAGTATGATTTGAGGTGGAACAATGACGCTTCTACTGTTAGTGGTCTAGCCCTAGACCTAGGATATGCTTTTCCACTTGGGCTGGAAATAAGCGAAAGTGATTCGCTTCATATACATTTTAATCAACATCTTTACACCACATCGGCGGGGCTATGGGAGGCGAATAAAATTGTTTGGAATGGGAAGATTAATTTTTATTGGTCTTTTGCCTTGGGCAGATCCCAGGGGAATATTGGCACAAGATACCAGATACTTTCTCCAAGCTGTGGGCTTGCCTTTAATTCTCTTGCTAGGGTTTATCACGGTTCAAATTATGCTAAGGACTGGACGTTCGATTACCTCTCGCCCTATATTAGCCTCAGATTAGGAAAAGCATATCTAAAATTATCTTACGAAAATATGCTTGAGGCAGAGTCTTACCTGCTTGCCTGGCATCCAATTAATGAAGGAGGCTTTAGGCTTTCGACCAACTGGACTTTTTCTGATTAATTAAATTCTTTATATTTGTAAATAGATAAGTATTTTTCTTTTTTTAAAGTTGGAGTTCCTATGAAAGTAAGATTGTTTGCTTGGCTGTCCTCGCTTGTTCTGAGTATAATTATTTTCTCTTCCTGCGTCGATTTACCAGATAAGTTTGTTATCCCGTCTTGGGATTTTGAACTTAATATCCCGCTAAAATCTGAGGTTTACTATGTTGAGGACATTCTCACACTAGACTCCAACGTTACAATCGACAGTTCAGAGAACTACCGTGCCTACTTTTTGACAGGGGAAAGATATGACAGAGAGTTTAGGTCTGAAGGGTTTCTAAAGGGGCAACTCGACTTTGACAATGACAAAATAACCAGAATTTCACTCACCCAAGGTGACTCGGCAATAAGTGTTGATTTCAAAGACGGTGCAGAAATATTTGAAGCAGATATAATCCAAGGTTATATCGAAATTGATATAAATAATAACTCTAATCAATTAGTAGATGTTGAAATCACAATCCCTGGACTTGTGCATTACAATGGCAATAATTTCCAAAAAGATATTGAAATATCGCCAAACGAGCAAGGTTTAAAAGTTATTGTCCCGTTAAGAAATCATTTCTACACAATACCAGATGGATACGACCCGTCTAAGCTACTTGTAAATGTTTCCCTTAGTGCCACTCCTACAGAAGAAGAAGTTGTTTTCCAGATTAGCATTTCAGGATCTGATTTTAAATACATTAAAGCTAGAATTCTTTCATCCAGCAGCACAGACCCCGGCAGCGATATCGACCCAATTAACGAACTGATAAAACTGCCAATGACCGATGATGCAAAAGAGGCAAGAGATATTCTCTCTTTTCAAGACGCTACACTAACTCTTTCGGCATTGCTCGACCCAGAGACTTACCGAGATGATGCCTTTGACGCCCGGCTCTACAACATTAATATTATTGGAACTCGTTACGGCCAAGGATTTGTTACACTCGAAGACCATTCAGATGGAAATGAAGTGTTGATTGAAAAAGGAATGAAGGAAAAAGTCTATGACAACACTAACTCTAATATTGCAGATTTTATGACATTCATGCCAGATGAAATTAGAATCATGGCAGATTTGGAGATGAATCCAAGCAATAAAATCGGCATTGCTACAAATGAAGATCTTGTCAATCTTTCCTTCGAGCTAGAGTCATCGTCTGATGTAAGAATTCTTCATTCGGATGGCTTCGCAGACATAATCTGGTTCGACCACGAGTTTACAACTTATAAAAATCTCTATGATGTTGATTACACAAGCGGCGACACAGAAATGCGTGATATAATAGGTGACAATGGCTCGTCGTTAAAGCTCTTCTACGAAATAGACAATGGCATTCCACTCAATGTAGATTTGATATTTACTTTCAGAGGTTTAGTCCAAGAAGTACTCTTTGTAGACTCTGTCTTGGTCAAGGGTGCCCTTGCCTCAAATGCAAGCAATGGTTTAAGTTCTACGATAATCTCTGGTTATCTTGAATTTGATAAAGAAAGAATTCTGAAGTTTGTGAATTGCTATAGTGCAGAAGTAAAATGGATTCCTCACACTCCAGAAATTGAGAAAGAAGAGAAAATCTATTTCGGTCCCGATCAGTTCTTTGACTTCAGAACTTGGCTAAGCCTAAACCTAAGGCTCTCAGAAGATCTGTTTGGAAAAGACGACGACAAAGACGATGAGAACAAAGATGACAAGGAGGGAGAATAAGATGAGAAATTTATTTATTTTAATTTGTTTATTTGCCGCATCGAATATTGATTTATTTGCACAGATGGGTTCGGCTGCACCTTCAAATGCCAAGGCAATGGCACTGGGAAATAGCGGGAACGCAAGCCGTGATGGAGTTTTTGCAATTGGTCGCAATCCTGCTTCGATGATTAATTCCAGTGATTCTATTATGCTGGAGTTCACCACTCCAGGCTTTGGAGTCTCGGCCTATGCAGACATTATACCGATTGACAACTTAAAAGATTATTTTGGCGGGAGTGGGTTAAATGACGCAAACGGCGACCCCATTGGAAAATATCTGACTGAGTCTGATAAAAAAAGTATATTGAGTAACTTTGACGAAAATGGAATGATTGGAACAAATATTGAAGTAGAATTATTTTCAATCGCATTTATGCCCTCGCAAGAAATTGGGGTATTCGCCTTTGGAGTAAAAGAAATAATGAGTGTTGGCTTCACAAT